>DATESJ010000123.1:0-59867 GCA_035270885.1 Sedimentibacter sp.
AATAATGCTAATTGTTGGCGTTGCCGAAAATTTTTGATTGGTTCAGTTGTTCGGGCTGGAAAAATGGTTGTAGTTCGGAGAAAAATCCGAATTTCGACGGAAAACTGCTAAAAACCCCGAAATGACAGTTCCTATCAACAATTATAATAAACTAAAAAAGTATTGGAAGCTTATACTTAAGGATAAAATCGCGGTTGATTACACTAATTACAGCTATTCCCGGTCTTTTAAGAGACAGATGAGACAGATTGATATATTAAATTACCTACTAGATCTTGATCCCGAATTAAAATCCTCGTATGAATTATATCAGGGCATTATGCACTCTATAAAACATCAAAACTTTAATCTTTTAACCACTATCCTATCGGATACTAAAAACAATGTTTCTAGCTATATGAAAACTTCTGTTAAAACTATTAAGAAATATATTAATTACATAGACAACACCTTAGGGTATAAGTATACCAACGGTATTATAGAAGGAATTAACAACAAAATAAAGGTAATTAAGCGCATAGCCTTCGGCTTTAAAAGCTTTTACCACTTTAGAAACAGAATACTTATTACTCAAAACTTAGTAACATTAAAGGCCTAGGAGACATATTACTCGATATTCTCCTAAGCCCTTAGATTATATTTATTGTTTATTTAGTTGTTTTAGGTTTTTCTATTTTTCTTCACCAACACCAGTTGACAAAGAACCATTATATTAAATTTTGATATTCTCTTCTTCCATCAACTATAGCATATACAATAACTGTTTTATTTTCTTCACTTACTTTATAAAATATAAGATGTTTTTCTACAATCACTACTCTATATCCTTGTTTTTTCAAAATAGAATATCTAGGTATACTTCCTGAGTTAGGAAACTCTTTTAAACGATTGATGGATTCTTCTATTTTATCCAAATATTTGAGAGCAGTATCAATACCACCTGAATCATCTGCAATATAATATATCTCTTAGTTGATCTTCTGCCTTGTCTGTTCTCATAATTTTATACATTTTCATTTTTCCTATTTACTAGAGATTCACGAAGACTATCAAAAGATTCCTGCATGGAACTCACTCTCCCATTTTGGATATCATCTTCCGCTTCTGCAAGAGTTCGAAGCAGTTCTAATTCAGCTTTCATTTGCTTGTAATCCTGTAATCCAAGAACAGCTGTATCACCACGGCCATTTACAGTAATAATAACAGCCTCTCTAGTTTCCTTGCACTGTTTAGATATTTCATTATATTTATTTCTTAAATCTGCTGACGGCCTAATATTTGATTCCATGTTAGCACCTCTTTTCACTCTATTTATATATCCATATTATATCGTGTTTTGTCTATCATGTAAATCTGAATAGTTGTTATTCAAATAAAGAAAAATCCTAAAAGAATTTATTTTGGTGTTCTGCTCATAAATAGTTTTAACATTATTCTCATGAACCATACTGCTTTTGTGCTTCAACCGCACCAATATCATGTGGTATAGCAACAATAGTATTGCACTTAAGCTCCTTTCAATTTTCACTTTGTTTCTGAAATAAATATCTCAGTCCTTCTTTGCTACTATCATTATCGTTATTTCTAATATCATTAGTTATAGGCTCACCATTATATAGATCATAACCATAAGGCTCAGTAATAAAAATACCTTTCCCATTTGAGTAGGAAAGCAATTCTACTTGATATGACTTCGATGCATCAACAGGTATTATCCCAGTTAGAGTCGTCTCTTCTCCCTTAGCTCTTATATCTGCAATAGAAGCTCTCATCTTCCTAAGATCACTCATAACTCTCCCAGAAAAATCATTTGGAACCTGAACTGTATATTTTAAATAAGGCTCTAATATTTCAGTTCGTGATTTTCGAAGGGCTTCCCAAAATACATATGGTGTTAAATTTCTAAAATCAGAAGGTGTACTTACTGGACTATAGTATAATCCATAGGCAAAAGTTATTTTTAAATCTGTAACCTCCCATCCATAAAGTCCTTCTTTACAAGCCTTCTCTACAGCATCTTTTACTGCATTTTGAAATGAATTGTTCAGATATCCATAGGACACCTCTGTCTCATATAATAATCCTGATCCTATTGGTAGTGGTTCTATTGACAGTCCAATAGATGCCCAATAAGGATTTGGTGAAACCTCTATATGGATTACTGCTTCAGAGTTTCTCATAGGACGTTCTTTATATATTGTTTTCAATTCACCAAATTCAGCATCTATTTTATATCTGTTTTTAAGCAGTGATTCGATTACTTCCATTTGAATATTTCCAAATAGCTTCAATATGATTTCTCCAGTATCTCCGTTAATTTCACAATCGAGAAATGGGTCTTCTTCAGTTAATTCAAATAGTGCTTCTATCAGTTTGCTTCTTTTGCTTAAATCACAAGGTTTAATTGATGCTCTCAATGCCGGTTGGGCTATCTTTATATCTAAAATCCCGTCATATTTCTTACCAATATAATCACCTATCTTCAGAGAATTAGCATTAGAAATAATAGCAATATCCCCACTATTAACCTGATCTACCTTCACAATTTCACCATTCATAATTGATTCCAGACTTTTTATCTTGAAAGTTTCTTCTGTGCCATTTATATAAACATCTTGACGTGTCCTTATATTCCCACTGAATACTCTTAGGAAAGTAATCTTACGGGATTCTTCATCTCTATCTATCTTATAAACATACGCAGATAAGTTATCTGTAGTATAATCATTATTTACAGGAAGATAGTTTGTAATAGCAAATAGCAACTCTTCAATTCCAATATCCTTTAAGGCAGAACCATGTAAAACAGGATAAAGATTGCAACTATTTACCTCATCCAAAAATACATTAGCATACTCTTTTTCTGTAATGACATCGCCATTTATATATTTTTCTGCTAGATAATCATTTATATCCAACAACTTCTCTACTATTTGACTTTGAATTACTTTATCATCCCTTGTATTTATCAATTCAAAATCACCTTTATCTTTTATTTTAACTGATTGCATTATTGCAAGATTAGAAGTTAATTTCTCCTGTATTTGGGCATATATCTCATCCAAACATACTCCCTTTCGATCTATTTTATTCACAAATATAAGTGTTGGTATATTTAATTTCACTAAAGTATTAAAAATCACTTTAGTTTGAACTTGAATTCCTTCTTTTGCTGAAATTACTAAAATAGCTCCATCTAACACTTTCAGAGTTCGTTCAACTTCAGCTATGAAATCCATGTGCCCAGGTGTATCTATGATATTCACCTTTGTATCATTATAATTAAATGAAACTGTAGACGCCCGTATAGTTATCCCCCTATCTCTTTCAAGTTCCATCGAATCCGTTATCGTTGTAGCATTATCGACCCTTCCAATTTTATTAATTGCCCCACTTTTATATAATAAACCTTCTGTAACAGTTGTTTTACCTGCATCAACATGTGCCAATATTCCTATATTAATAATTTTCATTTTATACCTCCATAATTATATAAAAAATCCCCTGTGATAAAATACTCTCTTCACAGGGGAACTTATTTTTATATAATTACTTAAAGTAAATATAACATACACAATTAGATATAACATCAAGGTGTTACATCTACAGTCTAATCAATGCTATATAATACATAAAAATATAAATTTATTGTTATGAGAATATTTCTAAATAAAAGTACAATTAATAAGCCATACAAATATCCTTTTGCATGGAAAACGTACTTGTTCTATTTTATTAATAGTTATTTAAAAATATTATGCCTCATATGATAAAACTCCTTTGATTAATACTACATTTTATAATACTTAATTTTATTTTATTTGTCAAGTAAGACTCAGAATCTTTTTTAGAAAAATAAACTTAATAATATTTTAAATCTAGGTCTGGCAGCCTGCCCTAGCTAAGTGGTATAATTTATTTGTAAGATGGCACAGAAAATATAAATATTAATTTTAGGAAGTCAATATGCCTATAGGATTATTTATAGGAATATGTTTAATCATATCCATTCTTTTTGTAAAGCTTTATAAAAATATTACCTTGTTTTCTTTTAAGACCTTGGCTTTTGGAGTTGATTTTTTTATTGTATTTTTTATTCAATATATTTTTTTCATCCCAATATATCAGTAAAACTTGTTGGTGGTAAATTGCAATATCTTCTTAATACAGGTGTTGGAATCCTTGCAATACTTATATATGGACTTTTAATTTTTTTATCAACGATACCTTCCCTATAATTAGCAATGCACTTAATCTATTCATAGCATTTATAGGTGTGTCTATTGCAGTTCCCTTTGCCATTGGGCTACTAAGTCCTGTAATTCAGATATTTATTACTGACTTTACCTTTAATGGGGATGTTGTTCTATCACAGAATCATATGTTAAATCTTTTCTTAAAGTATATGATTTTTGGACTAATTACACTCCCTGTATGGAGATACCGAATAAGTAAGCTTGAGGAAATTTAATAAAATTAGGCAGAAAAAAGCGACTACTGTAGAAATAATTTTTCCTAATAGTAGTCGTTTAATTTGTGTAAAGAATAAAAATAATCTCTGGTTAGTTTATTTACTCTATCCTCTCACTAGTGGTATTATAACCTGAACCACCCCACCTCCATTTTTGTCATTGGATAATATAAGCTCCCCATTATAGTTTTTAATAATATTATTTGTAATATATAAACCTAATCCATGATGCCCAGATTCTGTTCTGCTTTCATCTTCCATAAAAAATTGTTCTTTTCCGTGCTTTAGTATCTTTTCAGAAAATCCTTTTCCCTGATCCTTTACCTCAATAATTAAATTGCGATTTTTTATATTAGCATTAATGGTAATAGTTGAGTTGTTTGGGGAAAAGTTAACTGCATTTGTTATAATGTTCATAAATGAACGTTCCAATTCAATTTCATTTCCCTTTAAATGTAAACCTTTATCAATCTCTATATTACATATAATACTAATATCTTTTATCTTTCCTAAAGCTTCCCCTTGGTCTTTTAGTGAAAGTATAAACTTTCTAATATTAATGATATTGTCTAACTCACTATTGCCTATTTCTTCTTTAGTTATTGATAATAATCTTTGTAAATATTCTTCCATCTGATTACTGCTTTTTTCAATATAGTTACAGTAATTTTTCTGTTCATCTGTGACATCAGTTTCCTTTAGTAAACCTACATTTCCCTTTACTATAGTAAGGGGCGCCCTTACATCATGGGCGAGAGCAGATATTTGTTCTTTCTTTTTCTGTTCAAAATTCCACTGTTCTTCTAAAGCAGTCTTTAAAGAATTCTTCATCATATCAATACCTTGAAGAACCAGATTTATCTCCCCTATATTACTTACACCTACATCAAAGTCTAAATTATGTTCTTCTATTTTCTCTACAGTATTCAAGAGATTTCTTAACTCGCTATTTATCCTTTTAGCTAATCTATTCGACCATAGAATAATCAATATAAATAATTGAAACAAAAATGAAAATATAATTGTTAATTCTGCATTAGGCAAAGTTTTTCTCAATCCATCATTTGTAAACTGCATACTTAAAGGATAGCTAATAATCAATACTTCTTCTTCCCTCTCAATACTAATAATATAGTCTGATAGTCCAATTGTATTTTTCCCCTTCCTATAGTTATCCCAACTATCATCTATATATTTAACAGAAAAATTACCATATAAAAAATCTCCTGCTTCTGAATAGACCCCAAAATTACACATTGGTGTCAATAAATCCATATTTACCTTAGGTGAATTTTTTAGTTCATCATAGTTTTTTTGAATTATTCTTTCAGAATAATTTGCTGGGTATACTCCAATTGAAGCTATCCCAAATACTAAATAATTCACTAACATTAGGGTTGTAATAAATACTCCAAGATATAAAATATATTTTATAAATATTGTACGAAGACTTTTGCTTTTACTTCTTCTTAATCCCATTTGTAACCTACTCCCCAAACTGTCTTGATTGGTTCTATGCTAAATTGTATAAACTTGGCTCTAATGTTTTTTATATGCTCAGCTATTACATTTAAATTGCTTTCCTTTTCAAAGCCAAAAACGGATTCAAAAATTTGTTCCCTTGAAAAAACTTGACCTCTATTAAGGGCTAAATACTCACTTATTTCATATTCACTTTTAGTTAGAGATACCCTATTATCTAATACGAAACATTCTTTACTTGATAGCAAGAATTTAACATCACCTATATTTATATAGTTTATCTTTTCCCTTTCTTCTCTTCTAATATGGGCATCTACCCTTGCACGAAGTTCCTGAACTCCAAAGGGTTTAGTTAAGTAATCATCTGCACCTAATCCTAGCCCCCTAATTATATCTGCTTCGTCTGATTTTGCTGTAAGAAATAAAATAGGTGAATCTACCTGTATCCTTATCTTAGAACATAAGCTAAATCCATCAATTTCAGGCATCATTACATCTAGAATTATTAAATGATAGAAACTTAAATCTTCAGAAAGAACCTTTTCGGGTTTATCTATTTTTTTAATAAAATGATTGCTTTTACTTAATATGTTTTCAATCAAATCTAGAATAGCTTTATCATCATCCACTACTAAAATATTGGCCATTTAATACCCCCTACTCTTCGGTTCTATTTCCTTCCCAGTTTTTAAACCATACTAACATAATTACAAATGATATAAAAGTTAAAACTATAGATATAATAATTCCTAGTTTTAAATCTTGGTCTAGCAATATGTCTTCAGCACTTTGATACTTCATAAGCAATGATGAAGTAAACCTAATACTCCATGAACTTGGAAGAAAAGGCCATCTGCCATCCCCCATTCCTGTTAAAAATAAGGCTGCTACAAGAGATTCAGCAATACCCACTCCAATAGAAACTGCCTTAGAAAATCTAAAACTTAAAAATAAATGTAGTATATATAAGAATATATTGGACCCTATTAGAATTGCCACAATAGCCAGGTTTATATAAATAGGATAGATATTACTATCTATAAAAGAATAACCTATATAAAAACCAACAACTGCCAATATAGTACTTAAACTTCCAAATAATAAACATAAGGTAAATTTACTCATTATACTTAAATTCTTTGTCTCTGAAGCAATTAAAATATTTTTAAAGCCCCCTGCTATATATTCTTGCTCTGCTACTATTGAAGTGATTATTCCTATTAACATTGGAAATGTTATGCTTAAAACTTGTAAATAAGCTGATATCTTGCTAAAACTAGTCCAAGGTGTATAAGAATAATAGCTTAAAAATATGATTAACCCTAATATAGGGATATACAGGTGCATCCATGGAATTTGGGTAGATTTAAATTTTATTATATCAGCTTTTATAAGCTTTTTAAATTCTATCATTTAATTCACCTCTTTTTTTCCGAACCATATTGTAGTAAGAATAGCCAATATCAGAAAGATAATAATACTGATTAAAGTACTGCCTAATACCCCAGTTCTATTTGGCATTGAGTTGATTTCTGGAGCTGGAAGGCCATTTGGTAGAATACCTAAAATTGGAACCATTAGAGCGGATGATGTCCCATAAGGTAAGATCTTTAAAATTAAATTTATTCCAGATCCATAGCTTATAATTCCGAAAATTGTCATTCCTAGATTAAAAATAACAGCAAGGAAAATGTTGAACTTAGCAGTTAAAAACATAATGATAGGAATATTAAATAAAAATGTAAAAATTAATACAATAGTTCCTAATATATTTGCTCTTAAAGGAATAGTAGAGCCACATATTAAAGCAAATACCTCTGCTCCTAACATAAATATCAAGTTGGTAAATACTAACAAAATACTAATGTATAGTATCTTTCCTATCCATATCCTCTCTTTACTTTGAGGATACAAAAGCATCCCCTTATAGGAAAGGTTTTTCTCCTTTGTAATTGTTTGGGCAGATATAAGAGCTAACATTCCTGGAAGGAACATAGCATACCACCAGTTATATGCACCATTTTGACCTCCTCCCCATAAGGCAGATAATATAAGAGAAAAAAATGGTGTTATTAGGATAAATTTATTTGTTGATGTTCTTTTGTTTTTTAAGAATTCTGATTTTACTATATCAATCATTAATTTTCACCCCTGTTTCTTTTTATAATTTCTTTAAACAAATATTCAAGATCATCTTCCTTGCTTAACTCTCCGTCATAGCCAATAATACCATTGGATATGATTCCCACCTTATCAGCCACTTGTGCTACTTCTGATAAAATATGGCTAGATAAAATCACTGTAATTCCCATGGCAGGAAATGAACGAATTAATTCCCTTAATTCTTCTATTCCTATTGGATCAAGTCCATTAGTAGGCTCATCCAGAATAAGCAGTTTGGGATTATTTATAATAGCCATTCCAAGTCCTAATCTTTGTTTCATCCCCATGGAAAAATTCCTTACTTTCTTTTTTTCAGCCTGCCTAAGACCTATAATGTCAAGTACTTCTTCTACTCTCTCCTTTGGCAGTCCATAAAGAGTAGAGGCAGCCTTCAAGTTTTCTCTTGCAGTTAAATTTGGATAAATTGCTGGTTCTTCAATTAATGCTCCTATATCTTTTAAGTCCTTTCTTGTCCACAGATGGTCTTCAAATAATATTTCTCCAGAGGATGGTTTCATTATCCCTGTAATCATTTTTAATATGGTTGACTTTCCAGCACCATTTGGTCCAAGTAGTCCATATACAGAATTCTTCCTAATTGATATAGAAACATTATTAACAGCTACTTGACTCCTAAATTTTTTAGTTAATCCCTTTACTTCTAAAATATAATCTGACATTCCCTTACCTCCTAAATTAATCTTATATTTAATCTATAATTAAAGTATACAAGGTAATTATAAGGAATTTATAAGGATTTATAAAAATAGTTTTTTAGAAGTTTGTCTGGCTATGGAAATCCTAATCCGATGGATAAATAGCCTTATGGATCTAAGTCTAGGTAATCGGGTAAGAGATAAATAATTAATTTATTTACCGACCTCCCACACCCCAGGTAAGAACAACAACCTTCATCCCATGTAACCGTCACATTTACTGTGTATAGTTCGGGTAGTATTGGACTTTGTTTTGTATCGTAAACTCGTCCACTCTAAATCAGCCTGATGTGATTTCTGTTCGTCGGTTCGGGATTTTGCTTCCAGTTTCCTTCAGATTCCACGTCGCCGTGGACACCCTTGCTCTTAGCTAACGGTTCCTACTACCAAGCCCGTAGTGGACTTTCACAACCAAGTTGTTGCCCATACTGGGCATACAATCAAAAAACTGCGTCCCAATAGGGACGCAGTTAAAGTAGATATGTGGTTCTAACCTAATCAATATATGTTATAGAAGTTCATTAGGAAGTTCATCTTGTAACCTTCTACCAAAAGCACGATAATACCCTGAGTCATCTTTATCAACTTCGTATTTCGTTATCCAATTTTTATCCTTGAAAATTTCTAATATCCGTTCATTGACATTGTTAACTACAAATTTGGGTCGACCCAAATCAAACAATCTTACATAATCCTTCAAATTCAATTTATCTAGATAAATGATTGCTTGTCTTTTGTCAAAAGTCGGAAGAATAATAATGAAAAATTCCACTTTATCTTCATAAGTAAGCCTTGTATCTGCGAGTAGTTTTTCAAATAACTGCATAGAAAATGGATATGATTCAGAGAAAATCACTTGTTTTTGTCGAACTGTTAGATTTTCAATTTCTATTTTCATAGGACTATTCTCATGTAAATACGCAGTAAGCAGTTTAGGTATATCATTTTCTTCCAAATTATTGTTAAGTATATAAATCTTTACCGTATTAGAGTAATCAGTATCTATAATTGATATAGCTTCATCTGTAAATTTAAGAAGATTAATTTTATTTTCATCGCTAGTATCTAAAGAAAGCACATCTACCATTTCATTAAAATCAAAGGTCTCCCCAGAGATAACATCATTCACATATGAATCAATATTCTTTTTTATAAAGTGAAGTGTATTGGTTGGATATTCATCCCTAATAAATAACAAAGAGTCTTGTGACATTCTTATGGTTTCTAAATCAATTAGAATATCTATTTTCTCATTTGAAATCCCCTCGGTTTTGAATGAATCATAATATCGCCTAAGCGACCTCATTATTTCTCTATATTTTTCATTGTTTAAATCGTTACATACAATTGCAACCTTGAAAAAACTAGATGAAGCATCTTTACCAAAATCATTGATTGAATCAGAAAAATCCAAATGATTATCTTGGCTATTTACAAATTCAACTAAAATGTCGTCTAAGTTTTTTTCACTATTAAAGAAATATTCGAGAATATTATTCTCCGAATATACGACTAGGTTATTTTGAAGTAATAATGACCAAGTATCCTTATCTGAAACTTTTTCGAGTAAAGTTATTGGTGTTTTTAGAACTTTAATATATTCAAGTTTATTTTCAAGAGTAATCTCATCATTATTTAACATAGATAACACAACCGATTCATCGTCTACAATACTTCCTTCACAATGATTAATTATTATTTCTATATAGTAATTAATATTTCCATTAATATATTGTGCCAATGGCGATTCTGGCAATGATAAAATCAATGTATAGTTTTTATGATTGAAATCTTCACTTTCTTCTATACCATAGAAGGTTTTGAGCATCAAAGTAATATGCCCGAAAGTGATTTGGTATAATCTGTTTTCATAAACTGCTATAAATAAGTCTTTATTTGCTATGTCATAATTAATTGATTTGAAACATATATTAATTAGCTTAAATCCTTTTATAAGTTTATCAATATTAGGATTTTCAATATCCAAGTAATTAGAATTATCAGAGATATAGTCGGTTAGGGATTTTTCATTGTTTACCATATTTATAATATCTTGAGAGTAATAAAGTGTATATATGGAATATAACTTAACTTGAGATTCAGTAAAAACACCATTGCTTAAAATTTCAGAAAAGAAATTTTGCCATTGATTATTGAGTTTAAATACTAATTGCTGGATTTCTCTTTCGGAAATAAAAAAGCCTTGAATAAATTTGAAATTCTTCGTATTCTTTAACTGCAGCAAAAACCTATGAAGTTGCATATCATATTCAGGAGTTGTCAGCAGAAAACAAAATAAATCAAAATTAAGAATTTCTTCCTCATCAAAACTCACATCACTCAATCTATCAATTACCATTCGAGGACTTTTTAGTTCATATGTATATTCTTTCGCCTTTTTATCGCTAACACTTCTTAAAAATGTTTTATCAATACGACTTAAGCTATTTTCATAGAAATAGGTCATGTAATCTGCATAACTCTCATCAATATAACCGTTGCGGATAAGATATTTAATTAAATCAAAATAAGGGGTTTCCTTTATCTCATTAAAATCTCTTTCCACCCCTATTTCATTTATATATGTAGTTTTAAAAATATTATCAATGTTGTTTCGTGAGATAATATTGCATAACTTTTTATTTTTAAGCATCTCTAGCTCTTCCTGAAGATTAAAAATATCCTGCTTGATTCTTTCGATATTTTCTACTTCCTTATTTTTAACAGCTTCCTTACGTTCATCCCATTCCTCGTTTAATATTTCTTTTTCTTTATGCCGATAATATCCAAGTTCTTCAATCTTTTTACTGTATACCATAGAAAGCTCTTCATCAGAACACAAAATTTCTTTTTGAGCTTTATCAATTTTTTCATTTAAGGTATCTATCTTTTTATTTATATTATTTTTTTCATCGCTAATAAACCCTTCTTTTTTTGCGAAAAGGGTATATATAAATCCTTTATTTAATTGCAAGTCACTAAAATCTCTTGGGAAGATATTTTTATAAATTATGAGAGCCAGAAGTTTATTATAATCTTGTTCCGTAGTATTGATTCTGTTATTATAGACCACAAACTCGTTATAAATATTTTTGAGTATACGCATATCATCAACATACAAAGAAACATCTTGCAAAAAATTCTGTTTAAATAATTCAAAAATCCCCCCTGCCTTAAAATGTGCAATGAACTGATCGTATGAGTTAGAACTATCAATAACAGGGACAACTGGCATTATATAATCAAAAAATTTCGTTCTATCCTTAGAAATGAATATATCATCACGCAAAAGATAAAAAAATCTTAGAGGATTTTTATTTTCCTTTTTTAATTGATTATTTACAAGAGTATTGACCTCCCTCAACCTTTGAAATATTTGGTTTACATTATATCTATCCATATCTTCAAAAACTATGACATCTGCATCCGAATTTTCAAAAAGATATAAGACTTCATTTAAATATTTATCAAAATAGGAGTCCTCATTTTCTTCAAAAATTTCTATTTCGTTACCTTGTAGACTGATTTTCTTTAAGATATTTTTATTTTTTTGGATTTTTATAATTTTACCCCAAATAACACCAAACAGTATAAAAAGGATAGTTCCGCTAAAAATTCGTGTTTCACTATAGGCTGTTAGTAACAGTATATTTTTAAGCCAGATAAACCAATTAATAGAAATGCTATTTACAAAAGCTTGCCAAGAATTAAACATTGTCAGATGCAATATCATAACAATAGTAATCATTATTAGAACTACATTTTGAATAATTTTTTTATTGTCGAGTTGTCTTTTAATCTTAAAATTCGTTTGAGGAATTTTATCAGAATTAATTTGATGAATCAGTTGATTAAGGATCTTACCCTCTAAAACAGATTCTTTTATTTCTGCTTCTTCATCTTCTTTTTCCATTGGTGACTTAAAATGTGCAAGGGAAATATGTAAAAACTTAATATTACTATGTTTCTTTTTATATGTTTCAAGAACACTACTCTTTCCAGCACTATATGCACCCGAAATAGCAATGTTTTTAACATCATCATTTTTAAAAATAAAGTCTAAGGCATGATCATAAATATTTAATTCTACATCATTTATTGGAGTAAGTTTTTGAAAATTATATTTATCCATAGGATTTAAACCCCTTTTGATTTTGTTATCTGATATTTTTGTTGTCCAGAAGTTGTTTTTTGAATAGCCTTAATGCTTGTAGTTCCCTTATTAATATGGTGTAGAAATAATGTTCCAAGTAATATTCTTTCACTTCGTGGTATTCTGTTCCACTCATAGCCTTTAAACAACTCTTTTACTAAAAATATTTCTTCTTCTTTTAAATTTGCCGTTTCCTTAATAGCTTCATTTAATAATTCATTAACATCATTCATATTGCTCACCCCTCTTATAATAACCTTGCCGACAACATTGTTAATATCATTATACATTTTCTTTTTCCCTTTTACAATGTAATTAAGTAGTAGCAACTAGAAGTATATATTAAGGAATCTTATATATAATTTTATATTTTACGCTGACATTAGCCACATAGTGCGGTAATATAGATATATAAATCAAATACTTGGCTTAATGCCTGCTTTTAAAAAACTTTAATAGCAAGCACAGTAAGTGTAGACACACTTACGAGAAAATTGATGAAGCGGACCCCTCTAGGCTCGCTTCTTTTTTATCCAATTTTCTACTTGTTCCTATCGGAATGATTTAGGGGTCACCCCTAATACCCTGTTGTAAATGAAAAAGAAAAGGAGAATTCGTATGGCAAATAGACTTAGAAAAAATGATATTCATGTAATGGTTACTGATGAGGAGAAAGACCTTTTTAACAAGAAACTTGAGATGAGCAAGTCAAAATCTATGGGACATTTTATAAGGAAAAGTGTTCTTGAAGCCCCTATATTTGTAATTGATATGAATGTTTTTAGAAGGCTACAAACTCTTATAGGAAAAAACTCTAATAATCTTAATCAAATTGCAAAGAGGGTAAATAGTACAGGAATAATCTATAGAGAAGATATTGAGGATCTAAAAAAAGAAAATGATGATATATCAAGAGAAATAATAAAAATTCAAAATATCCTAACAAGGAAATATATGAATAGGTCTGATTGATATGGCTATTACAAAGATCCACCCTATCAAATCCACCCTTAATCTTGCTATTGATTATATTACAAGTGATGATAAAACTGATAAACAAATATTAATAAGTTCAGATGGTTGCTCTCCTGCAACTGCCCATTTACAGTTCATGAATACTAGGGAAACCAATGATACTAGAGGGACAGTTTTAGCTCGGCATTTAATACAAAGTTTTGTTCCTGGAGAAGTAAGTCCTGATAAAGCACATGAGATAGGGATTGCCTTAGCCAAAGAAGTTTTAAATGGTGAATATGAATATGTACTAGCCACCCATGTAGATCGTAACCACATTCACAACCATATTATTTTTAATAATGTTAATTGGAAGACAGGAAAATGCTATCAATCTAACAAGCGAAGTTACCATAAAATAAGATACCAAAGCGACAAGTTATGCAAGGAAAACAACCTAATTGTTATAGATGAATATTACGAAAAATATAAGAAGAAATATAAGACCAGGGGTAAATCCTATAGGGAATATCAAGAAGATAAAAAGGGAGCTTCATGGAAAAGCAAACTCCAATTCGATATAGACAGAGCTATTAAAAAAGCTAAGGATTGGGAGGACTTTCTCCATCTTATGGAGCAATATGGCTATGAAATTAAACATGGAAAACATATTGCTTTCAAAAAAATAGATGGGCAACAGCGTTTTACAAGGGCAATGAGGATAGGGGAAGATTATACTGAGAAAAGATTAAAAAAACGTATCCTAGAAGAAGTTGATATGAAGAACAAGCGTCCTAAAGCTCCTTTTAAGCCTTTAGATAATGTCATTGATATAAGTGCCAATGATAAAGCTAAAAGCTCTCCTGGATATAAATATTGGGCAACAAAGCACAATCTGTCTACCATGGCAGATACTATAAACCAGGTTAGAAATGAAGGTTTTAAAACACGAGAACAGCTAGAAAAAGCTATCCATGAAAAAGCTACTGAAGTTCAAAATCTTCTTACAGAAAATAAAGAAATAGAAAAACTTATAGAAGTAAAAAAGAAGATTATGGAGAACCGCTATACTATAGAACAATATAAAGAAATCCATAAATATGCTAAGGCACACCCTGAAGATAAAGCTTTCATTAATGAATATAACCCTCAACTTATGCTTTATAAAAAGGCAGTTGCTGAAAGTTTCCAAGACTCTAATATTCTACCCACTACCAAGCAAATTTATGAAGACCTTGAAAAACTTCATACAAAAAAAGAGTCTCTCATTGAGAAACTCAGTCAATCTCGCCAGGAGCAGGATAGGCTATATAAGTATAAGAAAAACTATGATAATTATTTGGGGAAAGGGGTCGAGAGATAATCTCGATCTCAACCTAGTTATTCTTCTTCAAAAAATCTATATATTTTCTTCCTTTTAGAAAACTTACGTGTATTTTCTTTCTCTTGTTGATATATATATAACTCTTTTATATTGCCTCTATTGGCAAGAGAAAAAGCCTGTTTGGCTATTTCATAATTATGTCTTGGGTTAGTTGTAGAGTAAATATTAACAATAGCTTTTTCAGGTAAAGCTCTTACTTCTTTACATATTTCTTTCACAAATTTAGTATTATAAACTCTAGAAACATCATCTTTTCTATCATGCTCTATTATTATGGTTCGCAAGGGCTTTTTAGATTCGGGAATTTGATTTTTGGTTATAGGGTAAGTATCTTCTAAAATTAAATTAACCTCGTTGACATTTTCTGCATCCTTATTGTGATACTGAACTACGACATTTATATCTTTTTCTGGGAAACTTTCCTCAGGAATTGAATATTTTTCAAATGTTCCTCGTATTACAAGTTTATACTGCATTGCAATTGGAACTAATATTAAGTTGCAACTATTATATCCAAGAATTTTAGAGCAAAACCAAAACCATATATATGAGTAATCGTGATAAATATTTCCACTAAATAAAATTTTATCCTCATTACTTTTACGAATATATTTAAACAAGACAATTATTACTAATAATATTCCCATTGTCCAGTTTCCTGATTGCATAAGGTAATAATATTTAGCAGTAGAAAAATCAGGACTTTGACCTCCAAGTAATGTTCTTATTATCTCCGACAAATTTACAAGCTTAGGGAAACAAAAGCAAATTACAAGCAATAACATTTGAAGAATTGCTCTTCCATTATCTATTACTTTACCAGTCAGTCTTTTTATCAAAGTCTACCACATCCTTCCAATATATTGTTTTTATCAAATCAGGATTCTTTAATAATTTTCCAAACTTCCAAATTCTTATTGCTTTACTGCCAACTATAATATGAAAATGCTCTATATTTCCTGGCGATTCTTTCATTATTTTCTTCCAGTTTTTCAAGTCTAATCTGGAGTAATCAGGCAAATCTTCATCATGGGTATGCCATTCCCCAATATAGCAATATATTTCATTGCTTGAATTAAAAACCTCGTTAAATATATCAATATGTCTTTTATCTTTTCTAATAAATTTATTATATCTACGTTTATCACTTGCATAAGGCTCAGTAATATATCTAATAATAATATTATCATCTGATATATTTTCTTTACCTATTAAAATACCACCTGCTTCTAAGGATCCAGCTCCTAGCTGAATATATTTTTTCATCACTTGAAAAACAGAAGAACAAATCTTTATCTCTATATTATTTGAATTAATTTTCATTATTTGCCACCACATACATTACAAGAAGTATTTTTAAAATCATTACCTTTTATTATAGAAATTTTATCTTTTTGATTATTATAGTTATCTGATAAAACAAATCCTGCTTTTTTAAAATAATAATCATCACCTTTTTCTGAAACTATTATATTTTCTTCTATCCTTCCTTCAGTAAAGGTTTTAAGTAGATCAATAAATAATATGCTACTTTGAATAGATATTAGAGAGCCATAAGGTATAAATGTGCCACTACAACCAGATACATTTTTAGTAACATTTTGTCCTGGCCTACAGTATGAAGTAGAATCATATAACCCTAATACCTCATCTCGTTTAAAAATACATTCATAGCAACCTGCTTTATCAAATTGGATTACTGCTACATGAGAACCTATATCTAGTGTCTCATTCCAAATATAAAATACAGGAGTATTAATTTTATTAGTATTTATATAGTCATTTATCCACATATTTAAAATCGCATTTCCTGTTGCTGCAATTACATAATCATAATCATTAAAATCTATACCACTATCATCAATTGCATCCTGTATTTTTTCAGCAACAGTTTTAATTTGTAAACCAGGTAAACTTTTCTCTCCAAATTTTCTAAGTGCTTCTACTTTATAAACCCCAATATAATCTCTTCCGAGTAAATGTCTATAAATGTTTTCTGACCCTAATTTATCATGATCTATCAATGTAATATTTTTACATCCTGATTTTATCAAGTTATTAAACACATATCCACCTATTGAGCCACATCCTATTACAAGATACTCTTTATTAGATAAAATATTTTCGTCAAAAGAAGTTCTATTTAAAAGACTACGTTCATCCAGCCTTTCTACATATAACGGAATTATTTCCGTCTTTTCTATTAGTTCAAGAGTAGAATCCATATTAAAACATGGAGTTTTTATAACAACGCCAAAAGTATTAGAAATACCATTTGGTTGTTTGACTTCAAATATAATAAACAATTCTTCTTTAGCTTTTCTTATAATTTTTCTTACATCTGATGTAACTTTTACACCTTCAAAAATTACATTCAAATATTCTACAGATATTGGTTTGTCTATTTCAGGTGGATAAATAATATCCTTAGCTTCACTATATAAATACAATCCATTTTTAATTGAATTGTTGTACCCCCATTCCTTAAAATCATTTGTATCTATACTTGCAAAATAATCATTTACTTCAGTTCTTTTTAGATATTGTGAATAGGATTCATTCTTTCTTCTTTGTTTTTTTATTTCCTTTATCGAACAATAAGATATTTTTTTACTTGATTCTAAATTTGGTATAATTACTTTAGCTATTTTCCATCCTGGTAAGCATAATATATAAGAATCAAATTCTTCTAAAAAGTCATTCCAATTTTCCTTACTTATCCCTTCTTCAATTATCAATTTTGCCCGCAAAATACATTGATTTAGGATCCCCAGCAAATCCTTCTCTATGATAGAACCCTCTAAATCATATAAGCAAAGCTTACCTTTATTATCAATATGAGGAATATATGGTATTTCTGCCAATGCAATATAAATATCAACAAGATTCTGTCCCCAATCATTAGGAATTCCTATTATTATTGGAAACCACGAACTGCCTACCTTTAACTCACATTTAATCTTCACATCATAGCTTTGATTTTTATAACTCTCATTATTCTTTATCTTAATGCCTGATAAATAAGGTTTATCCAATAAATCATTTTTTATTAAATTCAAATCCATACAAATTACTCCATTCCAGAAGAACTAGAACTTGGTATATAATTATATTGTTTCTTTGCTGTCTTTTCTTCTTCTGGAACCTCAAAATCGTCTCCAAATATCTTTTGGAGTTTTTTGTACTTTTCATGTTCATCAGTTTCATTCTCTACACCATTTAAATCAGATTGTAGCTTTTCTGCCTTTTCTTTAAAATCAGTCATTTGTCTATCACTCATCTTTTCAAAAACATCTGAATTTAATTCAAAGTCAAGTTCTATTGGTAGTGGTGATTTTATTCTATATAAAAAGTCTCCATCTTTGTCAATTCCTTCAAATCTAAAGCTATTAACAATAGAATCTACTATATGAATTAAAGCACTTAAATCATCTTCTTCATAGTATATAAAATTATCCAAAGCAATTAAATTAAGTCCAATACTTGATGGTTCAGAGTGTCCTTTTGCATCAAATCTTCTATGTTTCCATCTTTTAAGATACCTTAACATCCTCCTAAATTGATCTCTTTGTTTCCCCATTTCCACTCCATTATTTATATGCTCTACCAACCCCTTGGGATCAGCCTTGTCCCATTTCTGAGAATCTTTATTGCCTTTAATTCCCTTTGCAATATAAATCTGACTATCAGTATTATCTTTATCTTCATAAACATAAACTACTAGATCTACATGATAGGAAGGTTCTCCATCTTTTTTATAAGTTACTGTCACACAGGGCTTCTTTATTTCTGCACCATATTCTGTATGATTTTTCAAAAGTTTTTCTATATCTTCCTTTAAATCCATAGGATCATACTCAGATTTATTAACATTAAATCTCAAACCTACGTCAATATCATATTCCCTACCATCTCCTGGCTTTATTCCTGTATACATAGCATAACTTCCTTGGTCTAATTTCTTAAACGATGGTAAGTCCTTATCATTTTCCAAAATCCTCAATAAAGTATCCCTTTTCTCCGCAAGTTCCGAATTGGTTCCATAATCAAGTCTTATCTTTTCATTAAATTTTTTGAACTCTGATTGAATACTCATAATCTTCCTCCTTAATTTTTAGGTCACTTTATCTTTACTGTTGACCCTTTACTCATCTTCTCTCGCATTAATATTTGTTTCTGCTACTCTTAAATTAATACTTTGTATATTATCTTTTGTGGGATATTTAATTAGTTTATTTAATTTACTCTCTTTATCAAGAGATAATATATTGCTATCGTCGATTACATTTTTCTTGAAATTCTCTGCTTGTTCCATCACCTTTTCAAATATCTCTTCATCCCATTCTGGAGGGTAACCATGTTTATATAATAAAACAGTCAAATCCATATTGAGTTGATTTTTTATATCATCTCGACTAGCCCAGTCTGCATATTGAGATTTATCATCTACCAATTCTTTAATAGCTTTAGCTAGGATTAGACACTTACTATCTTCATAAACAAAATCATTATCATCTCTGACCTTTATCAAGATGTCGTAGAATGCTTTTTCCTCATAGCTAATACCCATCTTTTCAAAAGATATTTTATCTTCTTGAAGAGCTTTTAATATCTCTAACAATTCATCTGATAAACTATTAATAAAATCATAAACAACTTCACTAACAAAAACTTGGGAATCACGATTGTTATAGGATTCAACCACTCTTTTTAGCCTTTCGGAAAATTCTATAGCTTTAACCTTATTATTTTCTCCATATTTACTTATTGCCCTTCGTAGTAGTTTTAATAAAGCATTAAATTTTGATATAGGCATATCTATCTCATCAACTTGTTTTTGAAACTCTTCACCAAATAGCTCATCAGTACCTTTATTAACTATATCTTCAACACCTGTAGATGTTATAGCATCATATACCATCTTTTCAACAACCCTATTCATAACTTCAGCATCAGGAGCATTTCCCTTTGTTTGCTTATAAATTATTGAACGAATTGCCAAATAAAATTGTGCTTGATTTGTTTCCTTATCTGTAAGCTGTCCCGAAGGATACGATATTTCGTAGGCAGCTTTCATCTTCCTAGATAAATCCATAAACTTCATCTCTGTCTCTTTTGAAGTTTGTATGAACTCAGAACCCAAGTTTAAGCATAATAGTCGTTCCGTGGGATTACCATTGAAAAACTTTGATGAATCAAATTGAATAAACATATCCTCTATTAAAGATAAATGATTTCTAAAGATACTTAAAGAAATACTTAATTCATCGATAGGACTTTCTTGTGGACTTCCATATTGTTTTGCCGCCTTCAGCATTTCTTCCTTTATTCCAATATAATCCACAACAAGACCTGTTTCCTTGCCCTCAAATACTCTGTTGACCCTTGATATTGTTTGAATTAAAGTATGTTTCTGTAAAGGCTTGTCTATATACATAACGGCAAGAGAAGCTACATCAAAGCCAGTAATCCACATATCCACTACTATGGCAATTTTAAAATTGGAATCATTGTTTTTAAATTGTTCATCTAACATTTGACGGTGACTTTTATTGCCACATAAATCAAATAATTCTTGTGGATCATTATTCCCTTGAGTTGCAACTAAATTTACTTTGCTAAGCTCTTTTAGTTTTTCAAGTTGGGTATCATCTAAGTCCTCTCTTTCAGTCTTTTTTGCATCAAACCATTCTGGTTTAATATCTTCTAACTTTTTATAAACTAAAAAAGCTAGAGTTCTATTAGCACATACAATCATTGCCTTCTGCACAATGTTTGGTTTTTCACTACAGAGTCTTGTGTAATGTTCTACAATATCATAGGCTAATTTACTTATTCTATCAGGATGTCCAAGTATTTTGCTCAACTTACTCATAGCACGTTTACTTGTTTCTACTTGTTCTGGATTGGAGCCTTCCTTAATAACCTCTTCATAGTATTTATCTATTTCCCTTACCTGCTCTTCAGATACTATAACTCTAGCCAATCTAGGCTCATACTGGATTCTTACTGTAATTCCATCGTCACTACTTTCTTTCATAGTATAACTATCAACTATTTCACCAAAAACATGAATAGTTTCATCTATTGGTGTTCCAGTAAATCCAACATAAGTTGCATTAGGAAAACTATCCCTTAAATATTTAGCAAAACCATAGGTAGTTTCCACACCTTTTTCAGTGTATTTTAGTTTTGAGCCAATATTGGTCTGTGACCTATGAGCTTCATCTGAAATACAAATAATATTATTTCTTTCAGAAAGTAAGCCTGTAGTCTCACAAAATTTTTGGATAGTGGTTATATAAATTCCACCACTTTGATTGTTAGCAAGTTCATCATTCAAAGCTTGTCTATCTGGAATGGACATTACTTTTTTATCCTTTAGAAATTGTTTTGAGTCCTCAAATAACTTACTAGTCTGCTTATTTAAGTCATCTCTATCTACAATAACAATAATAGTGGGAGCATCAAAAACATCCCTATAATGAGTAGCCAGCATTCTCGATAAAAAAAGCATTGCATAAGTTTTCCCACTTCCTGTTGCTCCGAAGTATGTACCACCCTTACCATCACCCTTTGGTTTTAGATGTGCTTTTATGTTTTCTAGCATTTTATTAGCAGCAAAATATTGTGGGTATCTGGTAACAATAGCCAACTCCTTACTTTCATCGTCAGGATAATAAATAAAATCTCGTAATATACTTATTAAGCTCCCTTTACTAAAAGCTCCCTTTATCATGGTAAGCAGGGCAGAAATACCATTTGAAACCTTCTCATCTTCATTTGCTTTATTCCATGAGTAATAGTATTCATATGGAGTGAAAATACTACCCATTTTTGTATTAGCACCATCTGATAAAACAGATAGGAAACAATATTTGGTTAAGTTAGGAATATCCCTATTATAACGCATATGAATTTGTTCCCATGCATCATAAATAGTAGTATCTTCTTTGATAGCTGTCTTAAATTCAAAAATTACCACGGGAATTCCATTAATGAAGATTATCATATCTGGTCTACGGTCTCTCGTTCCAGAAATAGTAATTTGGTTTATAACCTTAAAGATATTGTTAGTTGGAGCTTCAAAATCAATAAAGTCAATGTGTAAGGGCATTTCATTGTTATTGTCCCGGCTTAAATCAAAACCTTCATTTATTAAAAAGAATGCCTGCCTGTTAGAAGAATAAAGAGGATATGTGGAAATGTGCTTAATCTTATTAATTGCCTTTTCCAACTCTGTCTCTGTCAACCCAGGATATTTTGAGTATAAAAAGCTAGATAAATCCTCTTCAAGTATGATTTCATCGTATTTCCGATGTAACTCCTCGCCTTCTTGATGAATATAGTCCTGCTTAGTGAATAAATCGATTATTGCAAATTCAAGTTGCTCTTCATTAAACTGTTTCACCTTTAACCACCTCCTCAAGTGAACCTTTTATTAAAACTGGGCAAATATCATTAATTTGTCCTTTTAACTGTTCATTAATTTCCATCCTTGTAATATAGGCATTATATATGTCCACAATGGAATTTTGAACTTTAATATCTGGTATTGGAATTTCGACTTCTACTAAATCATCCCACATAAATGTTTCACGAGCTGACCCCCAAGAATGGAACCTCGTATAGCGGTCAAACTCTGACCTTTCAAAAAACATAAATAGATATTCAGGATTTAATAATTCAGGTTTTGCTATATTAAAAACTATATATGAAGAAGAAACAATATAAGTGTCCTCAGTCCTGTTATAAGCCATTGTAATTCTATCACTATTTCTAGAAGTTACAGTTACATAAGCAAAAGATTCTGGCTTTACAACTTTATAGGAAGTTAGTGATACCCCACTTAAATTTGCTTTGGTTTCAATAAATTCCTTTTGTATTGAAAGGCCTTTAACATTACTAATATCATACAATTCTTTGTTATTCCTACCATCTAAAGGCTGTATATAATCTTTTATTTTTTTACTAGGCATTTCTCCTCTAAGTTTTTCTATCGTTGTATCGCATACCAGTTTTAAATCTTCTAAGCCTTTCTCATAAACTTCTTGATTTTTCAACATTGATTTATATACAGCAACATATTTTTTTTGAATTTCAATTGAAGGTACTATTATTTCTATTCCACAAAACACTTCCCAATCTAAGTTTGCTCTTATGCTTCCATCACTTAAAAATGCACCATATCTATCTTTCTCTGAAGATTTAAAAATCATAAATAAATATTCTGGTAGGATTTTTTTCTTATCTACTTCAAAGGTAGTATAGGCTGGCGAAACCAAAACATCAGATTCTCTCTCATATAGCCCAATTCTTATGCATTGATCTCTTCCTGTTTGCATACCACTGAAGATGAATCTACCATTTGTCATTATCTTATATTTTTTTTTGTCAACATTAGAGGTATTTGCTACTGTTGGCATAAATTCCTTATTTTTATTGATGCCATAAATAGGTAAATTGTAATCTTCAGTATTGGTATAATTACATAATTTTATAAATTCTCCTATTTTTAACCGACTATATTTCATATCCAATCCCCCTAAAAGCATCTTCTAGGCTTTTTTGTGATTCTTTTTCAAGTTTCATTATATATTTCATTTCGGTTTGAATACGCACCATTTCTTTTTCATAATCAATATCCAAATCCCTATCTATAAACTCTACATACTTACTTGGGGCAAGAGAATAGTTAGCCTCCCTGATTTCCTTTAAACTTGCAGATTTGCAAAGTTCAGGAATATCATCATATCCTTGACTTGTTTGCCATGAAAAATAAAGGTTCTTTATTCTATCTATTTGTTCATCTGTTAAAACCGTTTTTCTTTTCTTGCTTCTTTTGGAAATATCATATTCTGCAATATTTTCATCCCAGGTACGTAAATCTACAAATAATATTTCATTTGTCCTGTCTTTGACTTGCCTATTATTCAATGTTCTTGCTTTTTTATTATTATTTATAATCCATAGGGTCACTGATATATCTGTTGTATAAAACATATCTCTCGGCAAAACAATAATTGCTTCTATTTTATCATTTTCTATAAGTTTTTTTCTGATTTCATATTCTACTCCATCAGAATTTAAAGCTCCGTTAGCAAGCAAAAATCCAGCTACACCATTTGTTACATCTAATTTTGATAACATATGAAGTATCCAAGCATAGTTAGCATTTGATTTTGGTGGTGTTTCATAGCCATGCCAGCGTGGATCGGTTAATAGTTCATTATCCCCTCGCCAATCCTTTAAATTAAATGGTGGATTAGCCATTATATAGTCAACTTTTCTATTTAAATGTTGATCGTCTGTAAAAGTTGAGCTTTCACCAACTGCCTTTTCTCCTAAGTCATAAGCAATTCCACGTATAGCTAGATTCATTTTTGCTAATCGCCTGGTATCTGGATTTTTCTCCTGCCCCACTATAGAAACCTTTAATTTATTACCATGATGTCTTTCCACAAACTTCATAGATTGAACAAACATACCTCCAGAGCCACAACAGGGGTCGTAAACTGATCCACTATATGGTTCTATTAACTCCGCAATCAATTCAACAAGACAAGCTGGTGTGTAGAACTCACCCTCTTCTTTAGTGCTTGCTACAGCATAGCTTTGTAGGAAATATTCATATACTCTTCCAATTAAATCTTCCTCTTGAAATCTCTCTTCATTTATTTTATTAATCTCATCTATTAAGTTTTTAAGTGTTCTAATATCCGCCCCTAAACTACTATAAAAATTAGAGAGCAATGCTCCCTGTAATGGAGGATTGTCCTTTTCAATATCAGCCATTGCTGTATCTAACTTTACAGCAATATCGTTACTATTAGCCTCTTTTACAATATATGACCACCTACAATGTTCTTGTAAATAAAAAACATTCTTAGCTAAATAAAAAGATTTCTTTTCTAGAAAAGCAGGTATATCACCATATTCTTCCTTAAGTTCTTTACGTCTTTTTTCAAATTTATCTCCAGCAAATTTTATGAATACAAGACCTATAACAGCATCTCTGTTTTTTTCTGTTCCTCCAGCACCTCTTAGTGCATTTCTACAATTAAATAATATTGATTCTAAAGTTTGTCCATTCTCTTGCTTATTATTTTTAGACATAAACTATCTCCCTTATTTTATATTTTCTAATTAGTTAATTCAATTCTATCACCATTTGGTAAAGTAAATGATTGCTCATAAGTTATACCTAATATATCAGCTATTTTTTTAAGATCTTTTTCTCCAACTGTTCCTCTTTTTAATTTAGCATTAAAGTTCTGAGGTGAATAACCTATCCGCCTTGCAAGTTCTGAAACACTTATTCCCATTCTTACACACAAAACTTTTATTTGCTCTGATGTATCCATAGTACACCTCCATAATCATCTTATTTTATATTATAAACGATTTAGTTTATATATTCAATAAACAAAGGTTATGAAAAAATAAAAAAATAGGGCAGACCGAAGCCTGCCCATATCCAGTCTTGCTAATGCTACTGTACTTATATCTCCCTATCCTTCTTCTTATCCCCTAGCTTGTCCTGTAGCTTATCTCCACTATCCTTTGCAACTTTATCTTTAAGCTTGTTAAGTTTTTCAATAGTAGATTCTTTTTTATTATCCTTTTTTTCTTTTATAGCATTTGTTTTTTCTAGGTTTTTATCTTTACTCTCTTCAGATATATTTAGCTTACTTGCTTCAGCCCAGCTTATGAAATCAATATCGTGGAAAGATTTCTCTAGTGGGTAATTTTCTGCAAAATCATAATCTATATCATACATTGCATTAGATAAATCTGTATAAGCATCTACAAAGCCATCTATTTTGTTAAAAAATTCTTTCTCCTTACTTGGTATGTCAATTGATTTTATATCCTTTTCTCTACCACTTGCAATATCATACTCTAGGTCATATATAAGCTCATCAAAGTAGTCATTGATTAGATTTACTCCATCGTTATTCATAAACCTGTCATAAAGTTCGTCTAGCAGCTCTGGATCTTCTATCCCATTCTCTATAGTAATCATAGCTTTAACGAAACCTTTATAGTCTTCATCTACCATTTTATTTATTTTATCGATTATTGTACCGTCTTTCTTCTGGGGATAACTATCAGAGTAGTTGCCCTGATTCCAAAAGAATTTATCATTATCACATTGTAGGCCAGAAACTTCAACAAATTGTCTTCCATCAAATAAGATAGCATTATCCTTATCTACATCTAAGACAATGGTTTCATCTGATAGTGCAGTTTTAATCTTATCTCCCACTTCTACAATAGCCTTTTCCCCATCATAGATAGGCCTATCCTCCTTCACAGTTGACAACCTTTCCATCTTATCCTGATAGCTTGAATTATTGCTTAGAAAGCCACTTACTTCTTGTGAAAAAGATAGGGTCTTCTCCTTACCTACTATAAAATGGTCTAAAAGCTCCAAGTCAAATATTTCTGTCATGCTTTCTAATCTCCTAGTCATGGATACATCTTCACTGCTAGGAGTAGGATTTCCACTAGGGTGATTATGAAATACTGCAAATCCTTTTACATCTTGATAGTTAAACAATGTTCTAGCCATAATCTTTAGGTCTACAATTGAAGCATCTGTAGACCCTTTAAAAAGCTCTTCAGCTCCAATTATTTTCTCATTACTATCATAGATTAGCATACCAAAGACTTCTTGTTGATGATGTTGAAAGCCTATCTTTAGCAACTCCTTTATTTCATCTATATCTTCTACTACATTTAAATCTACTAACTCATTACTAGCTAGATAACTTGTAAAATCCTCATATTTATTTTTCAAACTATAATCCTTTTCACCATAAACCACTTCTGAATCATTAGCCAATCCATAGGACATAGATGGATAGTAGGTTTTGCCTGCCTTTTTAGATAAAAAACTATTATTTTCCTTCCCATAATTTATGGTGTCTATAACTTTCATACCTATTTTTTCAAAGTAATCTTTGGTTTCTTCCATTCTTTCATGGGGAGTCTCACTGGAAAAAGCCATGAATACCCTATTAGCCCCTGCCATTAAACCTTCCTTTAAAGCCTCCTTCACACTATTTTTCCAACTTAGCCTAGTTCTTTTTAAGTGAACAGGATGATTCTTTGTATTTACAAAAATAATAGTCCCAGTATCTTTAGTAGGTAAGGTTGTTGATTTTACATAATCTACTAGGACATCAGGACTATCTATTGCTTTTTTATTGTTTTTAATATTAGACTTGGCATAGTCTAAGAATTCTAAAAGAGGTTTTATCTCATTATCTTGTCTTTTTATTTTTTCATAAAGTTCTTCCTTGCTATTACAATTAAATTCCCTATATAAGTTATTTTTCATTCCTATCCACCTCCCTATCAAGGTCTGTAGAATAGGTTTTAAATAATTCCTTTATCTCCTTAACCTTTTCATCCCCTGGATTTTCCTTAATATAGGTCATTATTTCATCATAGCTATTAAGGCCAAAATACCCCAATAGCCTATTTCTTTCATTAAACATAATATTCCTCCTTACGGTTTTCATTTATAATTCTTTTTACAATGCATTTATGGTTTTTAAAAATAGGAAAAACTCCGAGTTTCCTCAGAGTTTATTTCAGGGCATCAGGGGGCTACACCCCCTAATAACCCCTGTGGACTTTATTTCTAATAAATTCGTAGAATTTACCAAAAATAAAGTATTATATTATCTTGCACCCTTATCCTTTTCCTTGTCTATATCTTCCTGAGATAGACTAAGTTCCTCCCTAATCTTCGTCTTATACTTTTCAAGTTTTCCAAGTGTAGACTCCTTATCATCTTTTTTAAGACCATCTACATCATAGGTAGATTCAAAATAGTTACTACTCCTAAAATCACTGTCATACCTATCTGGAATACCATCATTATCCATATCCTTTTCAAGGGGATCATAATAATTTCCATCATCATCTATTTCAAGTCCTAATTTTTCTCTTAAATCATTTTCATCAACCCTTACATAGTCATCAAATTCCCCATATTTAAGGTCTAAAAGAAAGCCTTCAAGGGCTTGCTCCTTATTTACTGCCTCGCCATCTTCATCTTCAAGATAAGACCTATTGGATACTTCCTTATTATCTACATATTGTGTCCAGGAATAATCTTTAAGGCTTATTTCATACTGTATTTCATGGTTGCCATCTTCAGTGGTTGTATAGGCAAGCCCAATATGTCCTTCATCTGGGAAAAGTGTATTAAAGTCTTCATAAGCATGATCCTCTCCAAATTCTTTATTTAAATAATCAACTATAGCTCTTTTAACATCTTCAATCAGTGGACTTAAGTTTTCCAATTCCTCTACTTCACCCATATCTAGGAGTTTATTGATTTCAGCTAGTCTTGCTACCTTGTTTTTTAGTTCTTCTGCCTTATCAAAAGGTTTCTTTACTTCTTCTTTGGCAATTTCAAATTGTTCTTTAGTAGCTACAAGCCTTTCCTCAAACCTTTTTAGACTATCTGGAATTTTATCTATTACATTGTCCATTCTTGTAATGTTTCCATCTCTGTTTTGCCCCAAGTCCCCGTAATGATTATTAGAACCCTTTAGGTTAAAGTTATGTTCATTGGTAATAATGCTATAGGTTACTTCTATAGGAAATCCCCTATATTCTCCAATAACCTTCTTATCTCTAAGCTTTATTCCCTTAATAGCTTCTAGGATTTTATCTCCTGCAACTTTTCTATCCTTTATTTCTTCATCAGTAATTTTAATTGAAGTAAATTTATTATCTCCTGTACCCTGTGGCTCAGTTCTTTCAATATCCTTCTTTGCTCCCTCAATTAATTTTTCATATTTCTCAATTTCTCTAGGATAGGTCTTTATAATCTTATCTTCAAGACTATAGAGGTTACTCTTGTAATTCCCTTCCATCATCTTTAATTTTGTAACTTCAATATCCAGGTCCATCTTTTCTTTTATAAGGGGATTACCTGTTGCTAAAGCCTTTATTTCGGCATATGATAGGGTATTCTCGTCAACATCTTCTGCCACTCTAGCAGGAGTTTTTGATGTCATAATCTGAGATATAAATTTTTGCTTATTTTCTATGGTCTGCCAGAGGTAGCTATCAAATGTGTTTTCCGTAACATACCTAAAAATTTTTACCTTATCATTTCTATTACCACGTCTTACTATTCGACCCGCCCTTTGCTCCAAGTCAGCAGGCCTCCAAGGTACATCAAGATCATGAGTTGCTATAAGTCTTTCTTGCACATTAGTACCTGTCCCCATCTTTTGAGTAGAACCTAAAAGAATTCTAACATTACCTTTTCGTACTTTTGAAAATAATTCATCTTTCTGTTTTTCTGTATTGGCATCATGGATAAAGGCTATCTCTTTTTCAGGAACTGCCATATCTAAAAGTTTTTCCTTTATATCATCATAAACATTAAAAGTTCCATCATTTTTTGGGGTAGACATATCAGAAAAGATAAGTTGTGCTGAACGTTCTCCCTTTGTTTTATCCCATATGGAATAAATATTTTTAACACATACATTAACCTTGCTATCTGGATCATCTGGTAATAAGGGATTGATAAGCCTTTGATCTAATGCTAGTTTCTTACCATCATTTGTGATTTTTAGCATATTATCCTCTTCTGGCTCAACCCTTCTATCTCTAACCCTATCTGCACGTTCAGAAATGCCTTTTAAGACCTCTTTCTGCTCCTGGGTAGGCATTGTTACTATTGTTTCGTATTCAGCTTCAGGAACCTTTAAATCGAGCATATCTGCTGTTTTAATATCTGCAACTTCCTTAAACATAGCCATAAGTTCAGGAAGATTATAAAACTTGCTAAATCTTGTCTTAGTTCTATACTTATCTCCTTCAGGGGAAAGTTCTACTGCTGTTACAGTTTCACCAAATGTACTAGCCCATGAATCAAAGTGTTGTAAGTTATTCTTTTCAAGTTCATTAAATTGCAAATATCTTTGCATGGTGTAAAGTTCATAAGGTAGGCAACACCACGCCATACTAATTTTCATCAGCGGTCTTGGTGTAACCCCCTTCAGAACCGTGCTTACGCCTCTCAGCGTACACGGCTCGCCATTTTTCATAGTTTAAGTGATTTTTTTCTTTACTTCTTCATAACATTTTGGGCATAAAGCCAAAGATTTCCGTCTTTTTTCAATCATCAACAATTCAAATTTATTATCAGCATTTAAGTCTTTCATACGTTTTACATGGTGCATATATACTTTGATAGAGTTTGCTCCACAAGCTTCACAAACACCACTTTTAAGCCTACCAGCAAGACTGTTAGGTCTTATTTGGACTCTGTATTGTGGCATTATATCGGCAAATTGTGGGGCATCACTTTTATCCCTTTTAAATCCATCATTATAAAACTCACAGCGTTTTATTCCACTTTTTGTCTTATAATTAGCACCAAAGTCTGCATTTTTACTGCGATATTTTGTATACATTTTCATAACAGATGAGTTGTATTTAGCAGCCAATGTTTTTAGACAACTTCCACGCATAATAGAATGAAATTTACCTAAGTTGCAAGCATTGATTGCCATGCGATAATAATTGTATAGTCCTCTGATTTCTGAATTATATTTACTGATGATTGCAACTTCATCCAAGGGCATTAATGCACCCCTATGAATTGGTTTCCAGATTTCTTTACCATTTCCGTCTTTTTTGATTTTCAAAGCCTTGTATTCGTGCAACTTAGAAATCCATTTTTCTTTAGGTACATATAGTTGTACCTTCCCATACCATACACGTTGTAATCCTTTCTTGGTGCGTTTAAAATCTTGACTCCTAGATACTCTAATATCGTAACCTAGATATCGCACCATTTTAGAGGAGTGGGTAATATGAGTCTTTTCTTCTGACATCGTAAGCTTGAGGGTATCTTGTAAAAACACTCTTACTAACTCTTTTATTTTTTGTGCGTCTTCTTTTGAACCTGTTATGGAAATTAAAAAATCATCAGCATAACGGTTGTATTGTATACGCTTAAAACTATTATCCATTTCATCTAAATGTGGAGTAGACAACATAGTTTTTCGAGCTTCTTTAAATGTCTTTATATTTTCCTCATTACGATTATTTTCTAAGTTTTTCTTTGATTTTCTATAAGCCCAACGGACTTTCTCATGGTCTTCGTGTACCTTGCGCTTTCTTGTTTCTCCCATATCGAATTCATTTTTCAGCTCTTCCATAAATATATCAAGCTCATGTAAATATATATTTGATATTATCGGACTCATGCCCGACCCTTGTGGAGAGCCAGAGTATGTCGTATGGTATATCCATTGCTCCATATATCCTGCTCTTAGAAATTTCCACATTAGAGATATAAATGCCTCATCATCAATGCGTCTTCTTAGAAGATTTACGGTTACATGGTGGTCAAAACTATCGAAACAAGCCTTAATATCACCCTCAATTATCCATTTAGCACCAGTAAAAATTGTAACAACCTCTCTTAATGCCGTATGACAACTTCGGTTAGGTCTAAAACCATGTGAGTTATTAGAAAACGTTGGTTCATAGATTGCTTCTAATATCATTCTGATGACTTCTTGTATTAGCTTGTCATCAGTTGACGGAATACCCAAAGGTCGTTTTTTCTTGCTATTTTTCTTTGCAATGTAGACACGCCTTGCTGGGTTTGGTTGGTATGAGTGGTCTTTTAATCTTGCAATAATATTTTCAATACGCTCCATGCTCATACCATCAAGAGTAAGTCCATCTGACCCTGCTGTCATACTACCCTGTGAGATAGCAATATTTTGATATGCAAGTAGATAGAATTCTGGATTATATAGGTTGCGATATAACCTTTCAAACCTATAGTTTTCTTTTGTTGCTTGTTCACTTAAACTTTTCAATACATTTTCGGGACTTCTCATAATGCCTCACGCACCTTTCCTTTTTTATTGTATTGAAGAAAAACTGTCTCCCTTCGCCATGTGGACGGCTTTCCCGTCCTCGGACTACTACGAAGACTCTGTTACCCTAACAAATATTCAAAGTCGCTTTTTTTCATAGCACTTATAGCCAATTTATTGGCATTTTGTCTTAGGTAATCCCCTTTTAGAACTGTAATAACATAAGCTTGTTATGATTTCGGATGTGACTTTCGTCGTTTTCCACTTCTTGTGGCTAGTTTAATTTGGATATCTTGTGAATACGCATGACTGACTCATATTCACCAAAATACATGGGAGTTTAACTTCCATACCCATGGAGCAACATTTTGCCCAACCTCCGACTATCATTTAGGCAGTTTAGCTTTCATCCTTATTCATAACTTTTCATCACTACCACGCAAACGCCTTGGAAGTTTCGGTATTTCGTGTCCTCCGACATGCTGCACTCCCCGTCAGGTTTCCCATTTCGGATAAGTCGGGTGATGATAGGTTGTAGACTTTACATCTACTTTGATATCTTTACCTATTACTTGCTCAAGGTAAAATTATTACAGCCCCTTATGGGCGCACCGTCATACTATTGGATATTGGGGTTCCTGTAGCAAATACAACTCCTCTACCTCCAGTCATTTCATCTAAATATCTGCATTTCATAAACATATCAGAGGATTTAAGTGCTTCACTCTGTCCTATTCCTGCTACATTTCTCATCTTTGTATAAAGAAATAGGTTCTTATAATTATGGGCTTCATCTACATAAAGCTTATCAACACCAAGTTCTTCAAAGGTTACCACATCATCTTTTTTGAAGTCATCATTTAATTTCTTAAGTCTTCCCTCAAGTTTCTTTTTAGTATTTTGTAACTGCTTTACTGTGAAGTTCTGACTTCTATCGTACTTATACTCTTCAATATAATTTAGGATTCCATCTATTTCACTTCTTATATGATTCTCTTGATATTCTTTACTCATTGGTATTTTTTCAAATTGTGAATGGCCAATAATAATCGCATCATATTCCCCTGTAGCTATTTTACCTATGAACCTCTTTCTATTATTAGGTTGAAAATCTTTCTTTGTAGCAACCATAATATTAGCTCCAGGATAAAGTTCCATGAAATCTCTACCTATTTGCTCAGTTAAGTGATTGGGAACTACAAACAAGGCTTTACTACTCATTCCAAGTCTTTTTGATTCCATTGCTGAGGCAATCATCTCAAAGGTCTTACCTGCCCCTACTGAATGGGCAAGAAGGGAGTTGCCACCATAAAGCGTCCTGGCAACTGCATTTTTTTGATGGTCTTTAAGGATAATACCTGTATTCATTCCTTCAAAATGAAGATTAGAACCATCATATTCCCTATTGCGTACAGAATTAAATTTTTCATTGTATATTTTTTCTAAACGGTGTCTTCTGTCTGGCTCATTAAATATCCAGTTTTTAAACTCTTCTTTTAAAAGTTCCTGTTTCTGACTTGCTAACATTGTTTCTTTTTTATTAAGTATAGAGGATGTACTACCATCTGGATTAGTAACCCTATCCCACACCTTAGTTTCCTTAAGATTTAAAGCATCCTCTATGATTTTATAGGCATTCACTCTACTAGTACCATAGGTCATATTTGCTAGGTCATTTCCTCCATCTTTACTTTTTCCTTCAATCCTCCATTCAGCAGTAAAGGGTGAATACCTAACATTAATATCCCATCTTGCAAATCTTGGTGTCTTAAGGGTTGCAAAAATAAATTCTTCAACATCCTTAGCCGGTACCCAGGTAGCCCCAAGTCTTACTGTAATTTCTGACGCTGTAAGTTCCTTTGGCATTACCTCTTTAAGGCTTTCTCTTTGCACTTTTAAATTTAGTAAATTGCTTTCTACTTCTCTAAGATTTGTGCCATCATTTTCATCTATAAAACGTAGTGATCTTTCAATTGTTTCAATATATTCATCTAAAACACCTATCTTTTCCCTAATGTTTCCACTTAAATATTCATCAACACTCACATAGTTAAATGCCATAGGATTATGCTTTTCTTTTTCTGTAAAGGGTAGGGCATTATTTTCTCTATCAAACTCCTTAATATCAAGAAAGATTTTTCCCTTTAGGCTATCTACCAAGGTTTTTTCATCAATATCTGTAAGCTCTTCCATATAGTCAAGGTCTACTCTTCCTTTTTCTGCTATAGAAAGAATAAGTGCTTCATCTGGTGTATCAACATGGCTTACAGGAATAGCCTTTTTAATTGTACGTTTTGTAAATATGTCGCCCTTTTCCTTAAACTTTCCTTCTTCTAACTTTTCAATACTTGAAATAAGGGCAAAGTTACTGTCTTCAGATAAAAGCCTAGTATTCATCCTTCCATTAATATAACCATGGTCTTTACTAAAGGCATCGTAAATCTTATTTAGATGTTCCTGAGTTTCCTTAATTTCTCCTTCACTTCTATCTTCCAATTGTGAATCAATTACATCTCTAAGGACATTTCCAAGAGCAATATAGTCTCTGATTTTATCAAGGTCATTATCGTTTCTATTAACCTCCCTCATTATGGAATCTTCTCTCATATAAATCTTTCCATCTTTTTCAGTAAAGGAGAAATTCTTCACATTATCATCAGCTGGAATAATTTCAGGTTCTCTATCCCCATCTTCTCTTTCTATCTTTATAGGCTCTATTTTTCCTTTAATATTCTTAATGGATTCAAAGAGTTCAACCTTTAAGTCATGATTGTCTTTTGCCTTACAAGTTATGGTATTACCAAATCTTCCTGATACCTCTACCATTTCACCTAGTATCATTTCAGGATTTTCTACAAAGTAACTATTGTAGCTAAGACCACTTTTATCAGTTTTTAGCTCATACCAAGGTTCTTCTTTTTCTATTACTGAATCCTTCTTTTGAAGGAAGATAATATCACTGGTTACTTCTGTTCCTGCCATACCTTTAAAGGTATTATTGGGTAGCCTTATTGCTCCCAGAAAATCACATCTAGCACCTATATATCTACGAATAGAATCATCTTTTTTATCCATTGTTCCACTTGAAGTAATAAAGGCAATAACACCACCACTTCTAACCTTGTCTATGGATTTTGCAAAGAAGTAATCATGTATTAAAAAATTATTTTTATCATATAGTCTATCGTTTACCTTAAATTCTCCGAAAGGAACATTTCCAACTGCCACATCAAAAAAGTTATTAGAAAATGAAGTTTCCTCAAAGCCTTTTACCTGGACCTTGTTTTCTGGATATAATTTCTTTGATATATTTCCTGATATACTATCAAGCTCTACACCATATACCTTTGATTCTTTCATACTTTTAGGAAGGCTACCCATAAAGCTACCAACTCCACATGAAGGCTCAAGTATGTTCCCCTTTTCAAACCCCATGTTTTCAAGTCCTTGATAAATCCCATCTATTACTACTTTAGGAGTATAGAAGGCTGTAAGAGTTGATTCCTCACAAGCTTCATATTCACTTGGGCTTAGGTTTTCTTTAAGAAAGTTCCTTGCTCTTTCCCATTGACCAGTTTTATTTTCATCAAATACTTCTGATAAGCCTCCCCAGCCTACATACCTAGCTAAGATTTCTTGTTCCTCCCTACTAGCCCCCCTATCCTCTTCTTCTAGCATTTTAAGAATTCTTATAGCATTGATATTGTTTTCTAACCTTTCTTGTGGTGGAAGGCTTTCAGCTAGTATTTCATCAGTGATTATAAAATTTTCAGCCCTTGGTCTTTCTATGATTTCTTCTTGCCTATCCTCACCATCTTCAAAGTTATCAAGAGAAAAGGTCATTTGTTCCACTTCTCTGGATTTTTCTTCATCAAAATCATAAAGCTCTGCATTATAAAGAAATTCATTCAATTCATCTATATCTTCAAATTGTAGTCTTCTAACCTGTCTTGCATCAAGAATATACTCATCTTTAAGTTCATAGGGAAGGATTTCAATAGATAGGAGTTCCTCTTTTATACTTTTAACAATAAAGGGATTATCCCACACTTTTATAACACTATCTCTTGTAATAGGCCTTTCATTTAATTCTTCTCCTTGCATGAAAAGAATTTCTGGATCTATTTCATCTTCAATTTCAACCTCTATGGGACTATCAAGCTGCCCAAAAAACACCCTGTGAATTTCTTCTTCACTTAACTGTTTTTTAAGTTCACTATCTTTTAATTCCTTAAATGTCTTAGGAAAATCTTCAAGTATAAGTCTTTCTGCTCCGACTTCCCTAAGCTCCTTAATATTAAAGTAACCCCATTCTGGCTCTATACCTATTACAAGACCAAAGGCATCTTCTGTTTCAGGGTCATACTCTGTTAAATACCAGGTCCAGTTACTTCTAAAGGGAATGATATAGGCTGCATGGACTGTTTTATCCCCTGCAGAAACCTTTTCTGTTTCTCCTAATCTAGGAACTTGTTCTAAAATTTCATCACTCATAAGTTCCTTAGGATTAACCTTTGAATAATATTGGGAAACAAAAAAGGAAGTAGATTCATTGTCTACCTCCTGGTCCCCATCTTTACTTATTTCTTCATCTAATTGTAAACGTACTCCTTCATTGCTAGTTCTCTCAGCTGATGATTTAGATTCTCCATCAACCCTACCCACTTCATCTGGTCCTCTGCCTTTAGTTTCTCTGTCAGTCCAAAGCTCTCCATCATCCTCGGTTTCTCCATCTCTATAAATTTCCTGGCTGTCTCTTCTACCTCTAGCAAGTGATTCATTAGGCTCTTGTCTAGGAACATCTCCTGAAATAATTCCTCCTTCTCCTCTGCTATGAAGTTCAGTCTGGCCTTGGCGAACCTGTGGGTCTGGTAGGTCTGATCTTTCATCAGAACTTCTTCCGATACTTCCTTCATCTTCAAGATTATCTCTTCCTGTGTTTCGCATTGTCCAAACATCATCTGATATTCGTTCTCTATCTTCTCTTCCTTCTGGTATGTTTCCAGCATTTCCTCGAAATTCATCATCCATCCCTCCTATATTTTCTTCATTACCTCTATCTTCTATATTTTCATTGTACCGCTCTACTGGCCTTTTTGTCAGCACCTTATTTTTATCAATTTCTTTATCTATAGTAACTGTTCTCTCGAGGATACTTGCAACCATTGAATTTAGCTCATTTCCTACTATTGATAAGGAAATTTCATCAAGACTTCTTAGAATATTATTAATTTTACCTCTATCTACCTCATAATTTATATCAAGTCTACTAGCATAGCCTATTTTTATAGACTCTGTAAGAAAATCATTAAATATCTTCCTACTACTAGGAGCTACCTTAAGTTCATTTAAGACATAATTACCCCTATTTATTACTTCTGTATATGCAATATTTTCAAGGATTTCATCTATTGTCATATCAGCTATTTCATCTTCATTAAAAGCACCATCAAACCCTAAAGCTTCTTTTAGGCTTTCTTCTCCATTATTTAGTTTCCATAACTCAACTTGATTTGTTGCTCTTGACATTGATACTGTTTGGCTAAGGTCAAAGATGTAGGTTACTTTACCATATTCTCCATAATTCTTATATATAGGAATTCCTTTTTCTCCACGTTTTACAGTTCTATTAAATTTCTTTCTCCAAAAATCAAATTCCCCACAGGCTCTTGCACTAGCATTCTTATCATAGATACTAAGTTGGCTAGTAAAATCATATTTATAATTATTTCCAATAGTTCTCATAAGTGAAATATACTCATCGCTACTAGAGAGAACCCTTGACTTGATTTCTTGTATTAAATGCTCAAAATCATTTATCCTCATATTTTCCTCCTTCTTCCATAATAAAATATAAGCTACAATTATGAATCTCCTTTATTATTTCTTCTAAAACATCAACCACTATGCTATTACCAGCTTGTTTATACAGAATACTCGACATACAGTTTTTCCTTCTTGGAAATATCTTTATAAGCTTATCAAAGTCACTATCATCAAATCCCATTAACCTAAAACATTCTCTTTCAGTAAGATACCTATATCTGTTACCACCTATGGCAAGTATTCCTGAATTAGGTACTCTTACTTGTTTAGTGGATATGGTATAACAAAAGTCTTCTATTACTTGAAGCCTTCCTTGAAATTGTGGCTTATAGGATGGATCATGGAGTATTTTTAACATTGAAGGCTGTTTAACTAAAAATATATCTCCATACCTTTCCATTACATCATTTTCAAGAAAATCTGATAAATGCTTGGCTCTTTTGTGTTTTAAATTATTAAATTTAAAAGGATTTTTACCTAAATAACTAATGGCAAAAATCCTTTCCCTCTTTTGTGGTATTCCAAAATTCATCGAATTAAGAATCTCATACTTGGTTTCATAACCCAGTCTTTTCATTTCTTTAAGGTAATAAAAAAAGGAAGTTCTCATATTTTTATCGAGAACTCCCTTAACATTTTCCCATATTACCAATCTGGGCTTATCCTGTTTTTCTTCTATTATCCTTATAGTTTCAAATAGAAGACTGCTCCTTGTCCCACTTCCTTTCTTTCCTCCAAGTTTTTCCCCTATCCTGGAAAAATCCTGACAGGGACTACCATGCATTAACAAATCAATTTTTTTATCTGGAAGGCTATAATTACATACACTTCTTGGCTCATAATTTTCATTAAAAAGTGCATTATAGCTTTTAACACAATTCTTATCTATTTCAACATAATCTACAATCTCAAAGGGAATTTTACTATTGATGTAAGCCTTCCTTATTGCACCTATACCACCAAAAAGCTCTACAACCTTCATCCTTATGAAATAACTTCCCTTATTCTTTTTTCTACATCTCCTATAAAATCCTTTAAATCAGCTTTTCCCTCTGAGATTTCATATAGTTTTACTTCCCAATCTACTGTAGTATTTGGATTTTTAAGGAAGTCTGCTACAAGAGATACTAACTGCTCTCCCTTATCTGTTGAAATAAGTTTCCTGCCTTCTCTATTTATAAGCTCTTTTTGGATAAGATTTTCAATTATTCCTGCCCTAGTTGCTGGTGTTCCTAAGCCTTTAGTTTCTATACCTGTATCTTGTTTTGCATCTTTACCTGCCAGCTCCATATCCTTAAGCAGAGTATCCTCTGTATAAGCTTTAGGTGGATTTGTATATTTTTCATTTGCTTTCTTATCCTCAATCTTAAGACTATCACCTTTATTTAACCTTGGAAGAACCTTGTCTTCTTTTTTCTTAGTATATGAAGTAAGGTATTTAGTAAATCCTTCATCTATTACTACCGTTCCTCTACTTGTAAATTCATAGCCTTCTACATCACATATAACCTTGGTGTTTTCAGTAATTAAATTTCCTGCTCTTGCTGCTAGAAGCTTTGCTTTAATAAGCTCAAATACCTTTTCCTCTGAAGCTTGTAAACTTCTAGTGTCAAAGTTAAGAGAACCACTTGTTGGTATTATGCCATGATGATCTTCTACCTTCTTAGAGTCAAAAATACTCTTAAAATTCTTTTCATCAAAATCATTACCAAAAGAATCTATATAAGCTTTAACACTAGAGACCATATCGTCAGTAAGAAACCTACTGTCTGTCCTTGGATAAGTTATAAGTTTCTTTTCATATAGGCTTTGTGCATAGTCTAAAGTCTGCTTTGCACTATAGCCAAAATACTTATTACACTCTCTTTGAAGTGTTGTTAAATCAAAAAGTCTATCAGGTTTAGTAATTTTCCTTTTCTTCTCTATTTTCTTTATTTCAAGGTATTCAGGTATAGATAGTAAAAGTTTTTCTGCCTTTTCTTTTTCATTAATCCTTGATGTCTCCAAGTCAATATCTTGTGCCTTTATCTGAACTGTAAAATACTTTTCTTTCACAAAATTTCTTATAGACTTATCCCTATCTACAACCATTGCAAGTGTTGGCGTTTGTACCCTACCTACTGAGTAGTTATTACTATGAAGGCAAGAATAATATCTGGAAAGGTTCATTCCAACTAGCCAATCTGCTTGACTCCTTGCTAGTGCTGACCGATATAAGGTTTCATACTCTCTTCCATCTTTAAGATTATTAAAACCTTCTTTTATTGCCCTATCTTCCATGGATGAAATCCAAAGTCTTTTAACAGTTTTTTTGCACCCTGCCTGATTATAGACCAATCTAAAAATAAGTTCTCCTTCCCTTGCAGCATCACAAGCATTTATTACTTCTCTGACATTCTTATCTGTTAGTAGTTTTTTTAAAATACCATATTGTTTCTTAGTGTACTTTGAAACTTCATATTTATATTCTTTAGGAAAGATAGGAAGATCTTCTATATTCCATTTTCTATATTTTTCATCATAAATTTCAGGATTACTCATTCTAATAAGATGTCCTACACACCAGCTTACAATATAATTATTTCCCTCAATATATCCATCTTTTCTTCTTTTAGCACCTAATACTTTGGCTATAGTCATTGCTACACTGGGCTTTTCTGCTATTACTAATTTCAAAATATCTCCTCCCTTTTATTTTTGGACAAAAAAATAGCGACCCAGATATATTTACTTATCTGAGCCGCTATCATCTATCTATTTATCTTTCTACCAGGACTGATTAGGGTATTTAAGGGTAAATGTATATATAATTTTCATCTTGCCTTGGGTACTCTCATCATATTTAGCAGTTTTTGTCTTTAGATTAAACTCCCATCCCCTATAACTACTCTTAAAGTCTTTATAATCAACATCTTCTGTTTCCCTTATATATTTTCCATTGCTTTTTATTACACGAGTAAATCTCATTTTCATTCCAGTCATATCTATGCTTTCACCATCATCATAGGTATTTTTATCAGGTAGGCTTACTAGTTTTTCAGGATACCATTGATTAACTTTGACACCCTCAGGAAGATTCATATCCTTTAAATTGTTTTTATCCTTTTCTTTTTCAAGGCTTTCCCTCAAATCCTTTACATCATCCTCAAGATTCTCAAATTTTCCCTTGTATTTCTCATTGTCCTTTTTAAGTTTGTCCTTCTCTTTACTAAGGTTTGAGATTTTATCATCTAGTTTATTTATCTCATTATTTAGCTTTTCCTTGTCCTTACCTGACTGGTTTTTTTGATTTTCTAGCTCTTTTTCCATCTCTTCCTTTGCCTTTTTCAAGGCTTCTATTTCTTTATTCATCTCATCTAGTTCTTTTCTTAAATCTACTTCAAGTAAGTCCTTATCCTTAGCTAATTGTTCAATTTTATCTTCTAGTTCTTCCACCTTTTTATCAAAATCCTCTATAGCTTGATTTAGATTATCCTCAAGCCTTTCTTTTTCCTTATTTATTAAATCTAAGTCCTTATTTAACTCTTCAATTTCCTCCTTAAGTTTCTCTCTTTCCTCCTTGGTCTTGTTTTTTTCATCAGCCAGTTCTTTTTCAAGTTCTGCCTTTTCTTCATTCATTTCTTCAATTTTCTTATCTAGGTTATCAATACTATCTCTTAATTCATCTCTTTCTAACCTAGACTCTTCTATTTCCTTTTCAAGTTGTTCTTTAATTTCTACCTTTTCCTTATCCAATTGGTCTAGCTTATCATTAAGGTCAGAAATCTTGTTATCAAGCTCCTCTTTGTCTTTCTCATACTCAGCTTTTTCTTGCTCAAGCCTGTCTTCAAGCTCTTTAATTTTATTATTAAGTTCTTCTTCTACTAAATCTTTTTCCTTTCTTAGATCTTCAAGATTCTTATCTAATTCTGCAATATCATTTTCAATTTCTTTTCTATCCACCTCCATCTTATTTATTGTATCCTCTAGTTCTTTTTCTAGGTTTTCCTTAGCTGCATTTAGGTCATCAGTTTTTTGTTTTAAATCGTCTATCTCTTTTTCAAGAGCTTTTTTATCTTCCTCTGATTTTTCCTTCTCATCTGCTAATTCTTGTTCTAACCTGTCCTTGGCTTTTTCAAGTTCATCAGTTTTATCCTTCAAATCATTTATTTCCTTATTAAGCTCTTCCTTATCCTTGGCTGCCTGCTCCTTCTCTTTTTCAAACTCCTTTTCAAGTTCTGCCTTTTCCTTATCTAGTTCATCAATCCTATTATTTAGATCTTCTAGTTCCTTCTCTAATTTTTCCTTTTCTATCTTATCCTTGATTTCATTAGTTAGATCATCAAAAACATCTTCTAAATCATCTGTATCTGAATCTTTAAATTTATCCTTATCACTGGCCACATCCTTAAGGAATTCTTTTGCCTGTTCGTTACAATCGACTGCTACCGTATAAATATCAAGGACATCTATATTATCGCTTTTTGCAAGATTTGCTTCTGCTAAGGCACAAAACTTACCCTTGGCAACTGTTGTATCTTGCCCAGCCTTATCATAATAAAAACTTCCTTCAAGAACCTTTTTATTATTGTTCATGTAGTCATCAAGGTCAATCTTTGGTTCATAAATACGATTAGCTTCTCCATCTGAAAGAAGGACTATAATCTTTTTATCTCCTGTAGACTTTTTAAATATCATCCTTGCTTCATGAATTCCCCCTTGTGTAAAGGTCATATCCTTTGCAACAAGCCCATCAATAACATTAAATAATTTGCTCTTATCTTTTTTCTGGAAAAAATCTGTTCCATCATTTTTATAATGGATCACATCAGATGCAAAGCTAATAAGTGCTATATTGGTGTTTATATTATGAGCCTCTTGCTCCTTCCATATAGCCTCAGCCATATCCTTAGCTGACTTCTTAGCCTTTGTCATTTTAGTCCCACTCATTGATCCTGAAATATCAACTACAAGCACCATATCAACCTCATAAGAAAATCTATCATTCTTATCATTTGCTAATACAGGGGTTACTAGCCCACACATTATAATAAGGCTTAGTGTCCCCGCTAAGATTTTATTAAATAACCCTGTTTTTTTACCCATTATATCAAATCCTCCTTTGTGTATTCTGTTTCCTCATCTTCTTCGAAACTTTCTTCATCATCTGAACTAAAGAAATCATCATCTGGAATTTCATCATCTTCAAAATCCTCAAATCCATTATCATTGGATTTTACAACCTTAAAGTAGTAACCAGCTCCTCCTACTCCTGCTACTATAAGTAGGACAATTAAAAAAGAACCCTTAGAATCTTTCTTCTTAGGTTCTTCTGGTTCAGCTTCTTCTTTTTTCACTACTTCTTTTTTAGGTTCTTCCTTAACTTTAGTTGTTCCATTTCTTTCCTCATCTTGCTCAATCATATTTAGTAAATCCTGTTCAGAAACTTCTGTTAGAAGCTGAACATTTGAATCTGGCTCATCATGATTAATAATAAGGTGAAATACCTTGCCACTCTTTGTTTGGAAGGTAAGAAATTCTCTTGCATCAGCCTGTGGTCTTTCCTTCATTTGACCACTACTAGTTTCTTCTATAATATCTGTAATCTCACTTCTCCTTGGATATTCCCTATTATCAGCTCCAACAGACTCTGTAATAGTTCCTCTTGCCTGGCTAGGATCTGTAGGCTCATAAGGATTTTCCTTTGGTATAGTTGATCCTTCCTTGGGCTTATTTACATCTATTAGAAAACCATTGCCTGTTTCTGCTGGATTTAGTGAAGGACTATTAACATCAACAGTTATATTATCCTCCCTATCCTTGGTAATATCAGGACTAGTAACATCTATTACAAATTCCCTTTCAAGTTCGCCATTAGAGTCAGCTGCAAAGACTCTAGGCATATAACTTGTTCCAATTGCTCCCACTATAACTATTGCCAACAATATTTTTATAACTTTTCTCTTCTTATTATTCTTTTCCATAGCTTACATTCTCCTTTTCAAATTCTTTAAATACTTTGTTTTCATTTTTTCTAGTCTTTTCATTTTCAGTAAAAATTTTCACTGCATCTAAAAGATTTATTTTCTGTTCGTAGCATATGGCCATTATTTCTTGACCCGCTATTTCCTCTTCTTCTAATCTTAGTAGTTCCAGTTCATCTTCACTTTTTTTAATTTGCTCTTTCAACTTCTTTTGATCTCTTTTTATTTTCTTATATCTGTTCTCTGTTTTTTTATCCATCCATTAAAACCTCCTTCTTTTAATAGGGGAATCCCCATTTTGCACTACTTCCATAGTAGGCAATCCAATCTGAAAGCTTGGTATCCTTTACAATACCAATATTTTCTCTTATGATTCCATTGCCGACATAAATACCCACATGGCCATATTTCTTACCTGCCTGAGTATGATTATGAGTAGGTACTGCTACCATCATTCCAGGCCTCAGCTCTGAAAGGTCACTACTGTCACAATACCAATAATACTGGTCATTTGCGTTGCCTCCAGGTCTTGGATAACCTGCATTTACATAAACATTGCTTATCCAGGCTGCACAGTAGCCACCTCCAGCTGTAGGTGTCCTATAAGCTGCTAATACAAGAGCCTTTTCCTTATCCGATAAGTTAGGGTTGTTTACCAGTTCCCCTATTATTGTGCTATCTGGAATAACAGGAGTTATACCACTCCCACCAAAGTACTCTTCCATGTTCCCACCTGTTTCAAGGAGTGCTTCATAGTGGGCAAGATTTTCCTCATATCCAGCAAATTCCTCTCTTGCAACAGTATCCAGTTCCTTTTTAGTGACTGTAACCTTTAGGATATACCAATCATAAGGCTCCATTTCACAGTATCTATCTTCACCACTTCCATAGCACACCTGCCTATATCTGGTTTCAACTATGGTTTCATAATCAACTTTATACATCTTATTAAATAGGCTTTTTAATTCACCACTTAGGCTCGATACATTAGTTACTTCTCCATGTTTGGCAGTTATAAAGCTTAAAAGTTCATGAATATCATGACCTATATCAGTATTTCCTCCTACATGATACTCATCATAGCCTGGATAATAACTTTCTATATTGGCAAGTTCATCTGCTAGTTCATACTCTAGCTTGGTAAACTCACTATTCATATCTGCAAGAGTATCTTCGCCTGACAAATAAGTTGTACTCATAACTTGGCTAGTTACTGATGATATTCCAGCTAGAAAAAATGTTGCTACTTGGCTCAGGGTCATAAAACCTATAATGGCTATAGCAAGAAGAATAAGGAACTTTCTTATATTTCTTCTTATTAGTTGGGAACTTCCTTTTAAGATATTTTCCATTCCTTTTTTAAGCCTATCCTTGAAGCCAATCGCAATATTATGCTCTTCATAGATTTTCTTTTTCATCTTCCTTCTTTTAATCAATTTCTTATAGGCAGTCTTTTTTTGAAATTCTTTTTCACCCTTCAAGCCCTTAATTTCAGTTTTATATTCAGCTCTTGCCAAATTCTTCTGATGCTTTAAATCTAGCTTTCTTTCAAGCTTTATAGGATTCCTTCTTTGTCTTTGAAGCTTATTTTGGGCATGTCTTGTCATACTTGCATTTAAGTATAAACCTTTTTCACTTGCATCAATAGCTACATTTTCATCACTTCCAGTCCTAATATATTCAGCAACCAGATAGCTTGCCCCTGAAATTCCCCCTACAAATTTGCCTGTCTTGTCATACTTAGGCTTATGATAAAGCTTACTTGCCTTTTTCCTTTTTTGAATCAGTTTGCTTTCGCTTTTTCTATATTGTTTTTCTACCTTCCCATCAAGGGCTATAGCTTGACTTGGAGCTTTTGCACTCGTCTTATGAGCCATGCCATCTTTAAGGTCTTTAACGTCATCTGTAGTTAATTTTCCATCTTTCTTCTTTATTTTCTTCTGATTATCATATAGAAGTTTTCTCTTATAATAATCTTTCTTCTTACTCTTATCTTTGAAATTATCTACACCACTGGCTCTTTCCTCAAAATCTTCTACCTTGACCTCATCGTCTTCCTTATTAGAAATAATGAGATTCTTGGCATCATCTTTAAATAAGGTATTACTTTTTGTTTCCTTATCTAAGGCTTCATATTTTGGGTCTTCTATCTTCTGCTTTAAATTGTTTATCTGTTTCTGTTTTTTTGCTTTTTCTACATTTATTGAATTATCTTGTAAATTATCTAAAGAACCCTTATCATATCCTTTTCTGTCCTCGGATTCATTGACCTTCTTGTTGGTAACCTTAATTTTCTTATGCTTTAATTTTGCTTTCTTTTTTATAACAGAATCATCAAATCTATCCTTCTCATGAACTCTTTTATCAAGATAATTACTGGTCTTTACCCTTTCACCTATATCTAGATTTTTTTCTTCTATTATGACTTCCTTTACTTGGCTACTTTCAGTAGTAAGCTTTTCTAAATTATTTAGATCACCAGTCCTTTCTTCCTTAGTCCTATGTTTTTCTATTTGCTTTTGAGATAAAGAAAGCCCACCTTTTTTATAAGTGGACTTAATTTCTTTCTCAAAATTATTTAACTTAGACTTCTTTTCTACAATACTTTCTTGAAATCTTTCACCATCCTTGGTTCTTTTATCCTTGTAATCCTTTGCTTTTTCACGTTTACCTATATCTAGATTTGTTCTCCTTTTTACCTTCTTCTTATCTTTCATTTTAATCTACTTCCTCAGGTTTTGTTGTCATTTTTTGATACAAGATTGTATCTTTAGGGAACTTGTCAACAAAGGGAACAATAGTATTCCCAAAGAATAAAAGCCCCTCTCCTGCATTAGAATTTGTTACATAGTTTAATTGAAAAGGAGAAATTTTAAGTTTTTTAGCTAGGATTTCCCTATCTCCAGAAGCCTGGTTAAGCATAAGGACAAAGTCTGTATTATCAAAGATATTTTCAATTTCTGCACTTCCTAAAAGGTCTTTTACGTTTTGTGTTATACCTGTTGGAACTCCACCCCACTTTCTAAATCTTTTCCATATTTCAACTGAATATTGGGCAGTTTGTTGGTCTTTTAAAAGCAAGTGAAACTCATCAATATAGTATCTTGTTGCCCTATTAGCCCCCCTATTTGAGGATACCTTATTCCATACCTGGTCCTGTATAACTAACATTCCTATTTTCTTCAGTTGATTTCCCAGTTCCTTTATATCAAAGCATATAAGCTTTTTATTAAGGTCTACACTGCTTCTATTATTAAATACATTTAAAGAACCTGTAACATAGATTTCCATTTCTGTAGCCAGTTTCCTTCCTACACTTTCTTCCTGTTCTTGGAGAAGGTTATAAAGGTCACTTAGTATAGGCATATTTTCAGGTTTAGGGTCTGCAAAATAATCCTTGTATATCTTAGGCAAACACCTATCTATTACAGACTTTTCAGCAGCAGTTAAACCACTACCCCCTACTACAAGTTCGAGCATACTCATTATAAAGTTCGCCTTATCTTTAAGAGGTGCATCTCCATCCCCATAATTCATATTAATATCAAGGGGATTTAGATAATCCTTAGACTTAGCTGAAATTTTAATAATCTCACCCTTAAATTGTTTTACAAGACTTCCATACTCTCCCTCTGGATCTGTGATTATTACATCATCATCTGTTACTAAAATAGCATTTGCCATTTCCCTTTTGGCTGCAAAGGATTTACCAGACCCTGGTGTTCCTAGAATAAGCCCATTTGGATTTTTTAATTTCTTCCTGTCTGCCATTATGAGGTTATGTGAAAGGGAATTAAGCCCATAATACAAGCTTGTATTTGAACTCATAAAAAGTTCTTCTGTTGTAAAAGGCATAAATACAGCAGTTGACGAAGATGTTAATTGCCTTTTTATTTCAACCTCATTTACCCCTAGAGGAAGGACAGACATAAAACCTTGCTCCTGTTGGTGGTCTAGTCTTTTTAAGGCACAGTTATTACGGTTACATATAGAAGATATTTGGGCTATAGTGTTATCTAGCTTTTCCTTACTTTTGCTTAAATTCATAATAGTAAAGGTTACATAAAACATTCTCTCATCCCTAGATTGAAGGTCGGTCAAAAGATTTTTTATATCGCTTCCATATACATTAAGGTCTGATGGGATAATATCCATATCATAACCAGCTCTTACAGCCTTTTTTTGTTCTTCTATCATCATCTTTTGAAGGTCTGTATTCTTTCTCTTTACCATCTTAATAGCATCTACCTGATCTATGGCATGGATATGAAGACTTACATACATATTATCTTCAATAGAAAGAATTTCAGATAAAAACCTATCTGAAAGCTCACTTGCTAAAATCTGAAAATGACTTAAGGCACAGATGTAATTTCCCATCTGCATATATTTAGGACTTATGAACTTGAATGCACTAGGCATTATAAGCTTTCTTGTGTCCCTATTTTCAAGTCCTTGTCCATCATAATCAAAGCTATTATCAGGATTTAACATATCATGGAGTAGCTTAAGCCTTTCATGACCTACTAAGGTTTCAGCCCTTACACCCATACTTTTTAAATTTGATAGGACATCTATCTCTATCCTCTCAAGAACAGGTTTGGCTTGGTCATAGCTTTCTGATTTTGTATTAACAACGATATACTTTGATTTTCTAAGACCATTATTACCCTTTGAAAGCTGGTCCTTAAGCATTCCCCTAAATTCTTTTCTTATCTCATCAAAATCATCTCCCTTATCTGGTATTGTAATTGCATTTTCCATTTCCTTAATTCTTCCTACCTGGTTAACAAAGCTTAGTTGAAGCTCTGTTGTTGAATCAAAGGAATTTAAAAAGCCTGCAAATTGATTGAAGATAAGATCCCTATCTTCCTCAAGTGCAAGCTGATAATTTATATCCTCATATTTTATAACCTTATTGTACTTTCCCTCACCGATATAACAAATACCATTCCTATACATCTTTTTATAAGGAATGGTATCTTCTATGGTATATCTTTTCTTGTCCTTCTTTAAGAAATCAAGGAATGAAGAGCTTTTCTTATGACTGGACTTAAGATTTCTTGTTTCCCTAGCTACTCTTTTTAGCTCTTTTTCCTTTTTTTGAAGCTTTTCTTCCTGTTTTTTTCTTTTTTCTAAATTTCTTTGCTGAATTTGATTTTTTCCCATTAATGCTTTGCTCCTCCTTCCTCATTTCTATAAACCTCTCCTTACTAACCCTAACCTTAGGTTGGTGCCTTTCATGGAGATAAATATATTTCAGATATTTCTCACATGTAAGCCCATCCTTCTCATAAAAAACTACAAAGAAAATAGGGATAGTTAGTATAATCATTAAAAATACAGCTAGGTCATTACCAAGAATATTTCTTGTTTTTAGATATGTTGGAATTCCAATAATACCTGCTACTGCAAAGCCTATTAGCTGCCTTTTGGTCAGATTAAAAGCTACTTTTGTTTTAACATTGGTTAAATCTTTGGGTATCTGAACATAAGCCAATCTTTATCACCTCACTACTTCCTTAGCTTTTCTATTCTTCTTCACTTTCACCTGTGTTATCTCCAAATTCATTGGGGTCATTATTTAGTATTGCTAAATCTTTACTCACATCCTTTCTATTTTTCTTAAGCTTATTAAGCTCTTCAAGGTGGCTGTAGATAGTAGCAATTTCATCTTCAATTTCGTAAAATCTTTCATCAAAGTCTTCATAATCCCCTATTCTCATTTTTATTAAGCTATTATGAGACTTAGCAATTTCCTTCATAGACCTATTTAAACTCCATGTTTTTTCCTCAAGGTCTTCTAAAAAATCTTCTGTATTGTTAAGTCTTTCAGTAAGCATACCTAACTTCTTCCTGTTTTTTATTTCAGAAACTAGAAGACCTATTCCTGTAAGTGCCAAACCTATTATTAATTTTTCCTTTTTTATTTCCAAATCTTTTCCTCCTCTATATTTTTAATGAGCATTCATTATGCTCTTTGCAATTGTTCCACTCTTTAGCATCATAATCCCAAGAAGTACCGTATATCCAAGAACTCCGAATATGCTGGCATGAATATCTGTGGTTATATGAATTGTCTTTACAAGCACCGCATATATTCCAAGGCATATCATTAAGAGCAATCCCTGAAGCCCAAGTGCAAATAATCCCTTGATATAATTTGTTCCAATCTGACCCCATTCTTTATTTCCCATAGTTGCAAATGGAATTGCTGATACTGAGCTATACAAACAAATTTCAATCATTCTTCCGTAAGTTATTACAGTAACTATGATTGATACAACCTGGATTGAAAGCTTCACAAGTGAAGTATCCATGGCTATCAGTATCAAATTCCATAAACTCTCATCCTTTAGATGTTCTACCATTGTGGCCACATCCAGAGCATCAAGGGATGCACTTGTATTTATCACTCCCGCCGCCTTAGTTACCAAATTCTGTGATACATCAAATACTGCCATCGAGAAGGTGAAAGCATTACTTACAAACCATACTGCTATCCACATCTTGATAATGTATTTAAAGAAATCAAATGTATCTGTATCAGAGTGCATATTGTTTTTCTCCATGACCATGTTTATGAGTTCTATGCACAAGACGGCGGTTATGATAATTCCCGCTATGGGAATAACTACAGTGTCGTTAATATTCTTTACAAAGCTAAATACTTCTGCATTCCAACCACTTGGTATTTTACCGACTTCTGTAGCTACAAGACTTACATTCTCATTTATATCTAAGAACATTGCTTCAAGGTTTGCTTGGATAATTCCGATAAAAATCTCCTGAAAAAATTCAGTTATCTTGTCGAAAAGTCCAAACATTTTTTATCTACCTCTTTCTTAATTAAGTGTATTCGCAAGTAATGGTATAAGCTTCATTCCAATAAGAACAATACCTCCACCTGCCATTAGTTGCTTGATTCCTTGTGACTTTGCCCCAGGATTATCGTTCCCATAACCCTCCATAAGGTTAATTACTCCCCATGCCCCTAAACCTGCACCAATTGCTGTAACTAAAGTCTTTAAAACTGCTATTCCCTCTGTAAAAAATGCCATATTATTTTTCCTCCTTATTTTCTTTTTCAATTTTATTCATATGCTTTACTATAAAATTCTTATATAGCTTGTCATTGTTTCTTCTTTCTTTGATATAACCAAAGACATGGATAAGATCTCCTGGCTTTAGTTTCTTTGCTACTTCTGACCATTCCCCATAGGCTGCACAATTTGTATAGTGCCTTTTACCATTCCTTTTTTCTACAAGAGAAAAGTTTGTTACATTTATTGTTTCACCATCCCAGTCAAAGGAAGCTGTTTTTACCTCCCCCACTAGATTAGCTGTTACATTTTTCATATCTCTTTCTTTTAAATCTGCCATATCCTATTCCTAGCCTCCTATTTTCTTTTTTGAAATAAAAAAAGCGACTGGACTTGTTTCTTATCCAATCGCTATTATCTATTCTATATTTTTATTATAAACTATTTAGTTGGACTTCTTATCCTTTTCATATTGATCTCCTTGTTCTAGACATGAAAAAAGATGATAGATTCTACTGACTATCATCTTCTACTAGATTTCTTTATTACTATTCAAAATAAAATAATTCTTCAAATTTTTTATCTAATGCTATACAAAGTACTAATGCTAATCTCGCTGTAGGACTAAATTGTCCTGTTTCAATAGAACTTATTGTATTTCTTGAAACTCCAACCATTTCTGCTAATTCAGTTTGGGTTAGCCCTTTTTTATTCCTAATTTCTTTTAAATTATTTTTAAATTCATATTCTTTTTTCATAATTACTAACCCAAACTATAAAGAATATGATTAATAAGGAATACCACACAGGCAATACCAGCACATATAGCCCCAAATTTATTTGATTTATCTCCTGAAAATTTATATAAGGAATGGTTTTCTGCAGCAATAAATCCCCAAAATAGTGATTGAACTGAATAGGTTTTTTGACCAGTAAATAAATTAAAAATAATAATTATAATACTTAGTGCTAAAAAAATCTTGTAACCTATGCCTAGTCCCTTATTTTTAATATGTTCAACTCCTTCATCAATATTTTCAGTTCTTACCTGTTCTAAAATTCTATCTTTATCCATTTCGCTTCCTCCCTCGCCAAGTTTACTTTGCATCTTTATTGTATATTTTCCAAGTAAACTTGTCAAGGGTTTTTATAAATTATATAATATATTTTATATATTAACTATATTGGGTTTTTACCTTCATAATTATTACCTACAATCTTGTTATTATAGACTCCTTACCTAGCCTTGCCTTACCCTGCCTTTTCATATATTCTTCAACATCAAAAAAGTTCCTATCATCATAATCTTCTAGGAATTTATAATTCTTATGTTTTGTAATATCAAACTTCTCTGATAGAAATGGTCTCACACCTCTAAGTTGCATAATACACTTGCTTCCATCCATTACAAAAAGCTCATCCTTGGTCATAAGCTCCTTACCAGTCTTTTGATAATTAAGACCAAAGGACTTTTGATTACTCCTTGTTTCCGATGTATTAAATAGGTCAATAGTTTCCTTACCTAATGTTTCTGAAATCTCTTTTAAAGTTCCATTCTCCTTGCCTCCTAAGAATAGGGTTGTATCACAGTTTCCTATTATGGTATCTGCATTATCCTTGTATATTGCCTTTAGTTGGGATTGAGCCTGCAATACGATACAGGCACTTATCTCCCTTGATCTTATTGTAGCTATTAGTTTTTCAAATTTTGGAATCAAGCCTATATTTGCAAACTCATCTAGAAGACACCTAACATGGATGGGTAGCCTTCCACCATATACATCATCAGCCTTATCACAGAGTAGGTTAAACATCTGAGAATACATGAGTGATACAACAAAGTTAAATGTATCATCTGTATCTGAAATAATTACAAAAAGAGCAGTTTTTCTGTCTCCTAGAATATCTAGTTCCATCTCATCCTCACTCATTAAATCCCTAAGTTCCTTAATATCAAAGGGAGCTAGCCTTGCACCACAGGATATTAAAATGGATTTTGCTGTCTTTCCAGCTGCTAACTTATATTTACGATATTGCTTAACTGCAAAATGATCTGGATTCTTTTCTTCTAAGGCTTCAAACATATAATCTACCGCATTTTTAAAATTCTCATCCTCCTCCCTAACCTCACTAGCATCTATCATGGCTAGTAGGGTTGTAAAATTTTGTTCTTCTTTTGGTGTTTCATAAAAGATATAGCCAATTAAGGCTGTATAGTAAAGCCTTTCAGCTTTCACCCAAAAATCCTCTCCTGACTTTTCTCCTTCTCCTTTGGTATTGGCTATGATAGTCTGGACCAGTTTCAAAATATCTTTTTCACTTCTAAGATAGGCAAAGGGATTATATTTCATACTCTTTTTAAAGTTAATGGTATTTAGAGTTTTTATCTCGTAACCATTCATTTCTAACATCTTGCCACACTCATGAAGTAGACTTCCTTTAGGATCAGTTACTACATAGCTAGAATGGAGTTGCATAAGATTAGGCTTTACAAAGAATCTTGTCTTCCCTGAACCAGAACCACCAATTACAAGAACATTTTTATTCCTTGCATACTTGGGATTTTTAGGTCTACTATTCATAGTAATTCTTTCTGTTTCTGTAAGAAGGAGATTATTTCTATAATCTTCATCCATATAAGGAGCAATATCCTTTGAATTTCCCCATCTTGCTGAACCATATTCCTCACCTTTTCTAAATTTTTTAGCATTTTTACCCTTGTTATAGATAATAAACTTAATCAATATAGCTAGGATAAATCCTGCAAGTAAGTCCTTGGGGTCTAGGCTAGGATATAGTCTAATTGTTTCTATTTCCAAGACCGCTTGGAATAAACGGTCTATTAAATCACCTCCTACATATGAATTTATATGGTGAGAAAAAATATCCCCTAAATAGAAAAATGCAAGATAAGGTATGTTCTTCTTAAGAAAAGCCTTCTTATCTTGCACATGAAATAATTCTTTTATATCCTTTTTTATTCCTTCTATTACACTCAATCTACCACCTCCTTAGCTGGGAGTTTCTTATCTTTCCTCACCCATATCTCTTTTCTTTTTTTCCTTATTTATAGGATTAATTTTATCTACCTTTCCTTTATATTCATTTAGGAGTTCAATTGTTGATTTCTTTTTTCTACCTAATTGAGTTTCTGAAAGTTTTACTTCTTTTCCCTCCAGTAAAAAACCAGATATATCAAGAAAGTTCCAGTCTTTATCTCTTGGGATAATCTTAAAAATAGAATTGATAAAATAATCATTTCCATCCATTTTGTAGGTCTGGCCATAAACTGATAGGTTTAAAAATCTTTCATCATCAATAAGAATATCCACACCATTTTTAAAATCTGCATATTCGACCAACTCATATATGTCCCATAAGTTTGAATCTATAACCTTCATTTCTTTGTCCTTATGGCCCAAATCTATATACTTATGAAGGACTACACAATCATAATCTTCTAGCTTTATTAGCTTTTCCATTAGTTCTTCTATCTCTTCACTATGTTTCTCAAATTCAAACTCATCACAATCAATACAGCTTTTTTCATTTAACATTAACATCAAAATCACCCACTTCCTTAAATTTCTCCCATCTCCTTAAGTAAGGAGAAAAAATATGCTCTTCCCTCAGGTCTTACTACTGTATAAACTCCAGGTTCCCCATTATATTTATTGATATAATCTTTTAATTTAAAGTAATCAGCTGCAGTTGAATAAAATCTTAGTTTCCCTTTTTGGTTTCTATAAAGGTATCCCCTGTCTATTAATATATTTATAAATCTATTTTGAGAAACTCCTAATTCCTTTGCAGTATCTCTTAGGCAGATACAGTCACCTAGATCTATAAACTTATCAAAGAATTCTCCCTTAGGAATAAGATCTTCTAATTCTTCTGTCCTTGCTTCTATTTGCTTTAAAGCTACTAGATACCCTTTTGCCAGAAGTTCTTGGTCATTCATTTTTTCTTGGCCAGTAAAATAGCCTCCATATTTCCTAATTGAAGGTAAAACCTCACTTGTTACCCAGTTCTTAAATCTTATGGCACTGTCTAGCTTACTTCCAAATATAAGAGCATACATACCAGACTCATTTATAACTACCATATTTCTTCCCTGACCTGATACTGTAAAACACCGTTTCAGCTTATCTCCTTCATAAACATGGCTTGCTATGGCATCACTTGGTCTTTTATATCCTAGAGCTTCTGCTATATCTTTTCCAACAAACCAAGGCTCATCATCTATTACCATTGTCCTTATCTGTCCAAACTCTCTATTTTCAAACACCTTTATTTTATACATATATTTCACCTCATCTATCTCCTAAAAGTAGGTCTCTAGTTTCTCTTAATTTTTTTCTTCCTAGTTCTGTTCTAATGTCTTTTCCTGCAATCTTAACTGGAATACACATCTCCCTAAGCCTTGAATATATCCTTTCCTTGTCAATATCATTACTTCCATTCATAATCACACCAAGGGGAATATTAGTTGAGATAATAGTTGGTTTCTTTGATTCATATCTGGTATTTATTATCTGGTAGACCATTTCATTCACATATTCTGTATTCCTTTCAATTCCAAAATCATCAAGAATAAGAAGGGATACACTGGATAATTTTCTGTAATAATCATTTTTATCAATATCAAAGCCACCCTTTTCAATATCATTTATTATCTGTGGAATATTTCTCATCTTAACTCTTATCTGATAATCCTCTATAATTTTGTTTGCTATACAAGCTGCTAGGTAGGTCTTTCCTGTTCCAACATTTCCATGAAATATAAGACCATTATTGTCCTTTGATAGTTCTTTAAAATTTTTAACAAAATTCTTGGCTATAATAACTTCCTGTCTATCAGGGGCTATGACCTTGTCAAAAGTGCAACTAATAAGATTTTTACTTGTTATAAAGCACTCTTCCCTAAGTCTTCTAATATGGTCTGCTTCTTCCTTTGCCTTTCTTAGGCTTTCTTCTTCCCTATCACATTTACATTTCCTACGAAATAATATTTTTTTATTCCCCAAGCAATTAAGTGGATCTGAATCTATCTTTTCTTTGCATCTCCTACAATAAACATGGCCATCTTTTTCATATGCCATTTCTAGATTAAAAGAAAAATCTACTCCATCAATTACAATAGTTTTTATTTTATCTTCCATTTTCTCTACCTCTCTTAATTATTTAAGTTCCACTCACTTTCATAATCTGAAGGATCTCCTGTATAGGCTTTTTCACTCCTAAGCTTTCCTTCTCTTTTATCCTTTAAGTACCAGCTCATAATAGTTGAAGCATGGTTTTTATACTCCTTACCTGTACTTTGTATATAGGCTGATAATCTTTCTATATAATCATTTAAGTTAGGTATCTTTTCTTCTAAAATACTTTCTTCCTCATCTGATAAAATTACATTTTGGAAGATTCCTTTTTTGTCTTCTAGATTAAAATCAATATAGCTTTTATCAATCTTATTATTCTCTATATAGTTAGGTTGTCTTTTTGATAAGTCTAGACTTTCCTTTTTAGCCATTCTTGAATTATCAAAATCGCCATTCTTGACTTGTCCTTTTGACAAGTCTTGATTTTCTCTTTTGACAGGTCTAAAGTTTTCATTTCTAAAAATACTCATAAAATCTTTAACATAAATTTTAGTAGGATTTCCCTGTCCTGTTCTTTTCTTTTTAATAAGACCTATTACTTCAAGATCCTTTATAAGTTTAACTGCCTTCTTAATACCACAACCTAGTTGTTGGGCAGTTTCTTCAACAGTAAAATAGATATAAACTCTTCCATTTTCATCTATCCAATTGTTTTTATAGGACAAAGTGCTTCTTGATAAATACATGGAATAAAGCACCTTTGCGTCTATTGATAATCCCTTAAATTTCTCATCTTCTATAAGAACTATAGGTAAACGGATAAATCTAAAACTTTCAGAATCTCTTCCGTAAAAGTAATCAAAATCCATTCACATCACCTCATCTCAATAAAAAAGACACCTAAGATTTCTCTTAAATGCCTGGTCCATCTATCTCTCATGTTCATGATGTTTTTCCTTAACTTTGTCTTTAACTGCCACATTTTTCACCCTTTCCTTAAATTTATTCAGGATTTCTTTTGTAGAATCCCTTTTATTTTCTTTCCTTTCTGACCTCTCTATAGCTTTTTTAAAAGCTAAGTCCATGACCTTAGTATCCTTGGCTTGAAAGAATACAGAGTATAGTCCTGATTCCTTGTTCTTCATAACGGAAAAATTGACACCATACCTATTAAGCTGCTTCTTTAGTTCTTTGATCTCCCCTTTCTGTAAATTAATATTTTCTAGTTGACCCTTCTTTACCATATCCTTAAGCTTTCTTGAATTAGTTTTTCTTTTTTCATTAAGATAGTCTGCAAGTGGCTGGCTTTTTTCAGCAGCATCTTCCATAATTTTTTTCATTGCTTTTAAGATAGCTTTTGCGGAATACTGTGCAACCTTAATTTCAATATTTATTGCCTTATTATTAACTTCATCATTTACCATTTAGGCAACCTCCTTTCTGAGGGGAAATAAAAAAAGCGGCCCAGATTTTTAGGTCTGAACCGCTAAGATTTGTTAAGTTATGCTTTTACTCTTTAATATTGTATTTATCTCTTATATAATTTTTCTAACTCCTTCAACTTTAAAGTATACTCCTTATCATATTCTGCTTTTTTATCTTCGTTCTGTTCAATAGAAATCTTACCTAATAAAGAAGATATTTGGTTTTCTAGTATCATTATTTCTCCCTTAATGTTTTTTTCTTTTGTATTAATTTCTTTTTTGCTTTTGTTCTTCATATATTCTTTGTAATTACCACTAAAAGATTCTATTTTTTTGCCTTCAATTATTAATAATTCATCACATATATTTTCAATAAATCTTATATCATGAGATACTAATAAAATTGAACCATCATAATTCTTTAGAAGTTCCTCTATTACCCCTAAACTATTTATGTCTAGATAGTTAGTTGGCTCATCTAAGATCAAAAAATTAATATCCTCTAAAATTATTTTAGCAAAGGAAACTTTTACTCTCTCTCCTCCACTCAGAACTTTTAATTTTTCAAAAACCTTATCACCTTTTATTAATAATCTTGCTAAAATTAATCTTGCCATTCTTTCATCATGTATGCTTTTGTCTATAACATTTTCTAATATAGTTTTTTCTTCATCTAAAATATTCAAAGATTGGCTAAAATAACCTACCCTGACATTTTTACTTATATTAATTTTTTCTTTATCTAATATCATGTTAATTAAAGTAGTCTTCCCACTACCATTAGGTCCTAAAAGAGCGGTTTTTTTGCCATTATTAATATTGAAGTCTGCATTATGAAATATTATATTTTCTCCATAACTCTTATTTAGATTCTTTCCAGATATCAATATTTTGCTATAAGGTTTACTTGATTCCAATATCTTAATTTTAATTATGTCTTGTTCTACAGGCTTTTCTTTATTTTCTAGGTGTTCTATTCTTTTTTCTACAGATTTTGCAAACCTATCTAAGTTCGCTTTATTTGCTTGCCCCCCCATTTTATGAAGTCGTGCTTCTGAATTTCCCATTCTTTTAGGTGTGGTTTTTACCTTAGCAGATTTATTTTCTACATCTCTTTTAAGATTAGTAAGTCTATTTTTCTCCTTAATGAATTCCTTGTATTCAAAATCCTTCCTCGTATCTTCCATTTCTTTTAATTCAAGATATTTACTATAATTACCATTATAAATTTTACATCTAGCATTATCTATTTCCAATATTTTATTGCATACTGAATCCAAGAAATTCCTATCATGGGATACTACTAAAAAAGGACCTTTGTATGCTTTAAAATTTTTTATAACTAACCCTATTCCATCAATATCTAAATTATTTGTTGGTTCATCTACTAATAGTAGACTATTACTATTCTCAAACCCTTCTGCCAATTTAAACCTGGTTTTCTCTCCTCCACTCATATTATTATTCCAGTTATTTTCAACTTGAAATATAGATGCATATTTCCCACTTATTGTTTTTCTTCTTGGTTCGCCTAATTGTGGAATATATTTAATAACGGTATTTTTATCATAAAACAACTCACCACTATCATAATCAATATTTTTATTAATAATCTCTAATAAAGTTGTTTTACCTACACCATTTACACCCACAATTCCAATTTTATCATTTTCATATACTTTTAAGTCCTCAATATCTAATAGTAATCTAGTTCCGTAATATTTTTTTATCTTTTTCATACTAATTTTTAACATAAAAAAATCCTCCTTTGAAAATAGAGAGGATAGCATGACAATAGATACATAGATAAACTATAAAAATTTATAATAAAGCATTATCTAAACAAACTATCCACTCAGAATAAAAATAGACATAAATATATTAGGTACAGTCTAACAACTTCTAATATATTTCGTTTTCTTTATTTGCTAATGGATTATTTGTTCATTATTTCTATAATTTCTCCTTCCATATATAATACTTTAATGACTTCTTATTAATGCAAGTATAGCATTTTATTTTTAATATTGCAACGCTAAGACATCTTTACTTCTCATGCACTGCTTACAATAATTATACTTAATTACTCTAAGCAATGCATGAATCATATTAACTAAAGTTCCTGAAACCCTTGATCTTAAAGCATTTATGCACCCTGTCACTATTATGACACGCTCCCCAGTAGCATGATAAAGCAAAGCTATGGAATTTCCTTCTTCACGAAGCTCTTCAAGGTTTTCTAAAGCTTCCTTTTGATGTTCTTTCAGCTCTACAATTTTTCCCTTTTGTTCAGGCAAATAATCAGTGAACTC
>DATESJ010000124.1:0-2606 GCA_035270885.1 Sedimentibacter sp.
TCACATTGCCAATTTTCGTATAGCCACCAGTGGTCTGTCTATCTGCCATCATGATTATGGGATTTCCATTGCTTGGAACCTGAATTGCACCCATAGCAATGCCATCAGATATGATGTCTGCGCTATCCCTATGCTGAATCAGGGCACCTTCTAAAGTATATCCCATTCTATCACTGTTTGTATTTACAGTGTATTCACTAAGAAACAGCCTTTCAATTCCTTCATTTGTAAAATGATCATATTGCGGTCCTAAAACAACTCTTACCTTCACATTTCCATTATCATAATCATAAAAATTTTCTACTTCTTTTCCAGAAATGTTAGAAAATGTTGCAGAGGGAATTCCTATATTTAAAATGTCACCTGTCTTTAAGGCTCTTCCATCTAATCCTCCTATTTTAGCTTTAAGAAAGGTAGATTTACTTCCCATGACAATCGGAACATCAACACCTCCTGCAAATGAAACATAAGCTCTGCATCCTTTTTTTATTCCTTTAAAGGACAATATATCCCCAGAATTAACAGTCAGGCTTTTATTCATTTTGACAGGTATATCATTTATTAAAGGCTCCATATCTCCACCGGTTATAGCAGTTACAGTATCGCTTAAAAATTCTATTTTAGGTCCCATAAGTGTTATTTCAAGCAATCCTTCATTTTCATTATTGCCAGATAGAATATTTGCTAATTTAGCAGCAACATAGTCCATTGCTCCCGACACCGATACGCCATACTGTTGATAGCCGTATCTCCCCAAATCTTGCACCGTTGTCATTAATCCGGGACTTATGATTTTAATTTGTCCCATTTTAAGCACCACCCTTGCGGGTAATATTATATTTAAAAGTATTATTTTTTACATCTTCCTTAATTCTCATATATTCTTCTTCATTAATACTCTTAAAAACAATATAATTACCTGATTTAAGCAGTATAGGGTTATCTCTTTTAGGGTTAAATAGTTCAACTGGTGTACTACCAATAAGCTGCCACCCTCCAGGGCTTTGTACTGGATATACTCCCGTTTGTTCACCTGCTATTCCAACAGAGCCTGCAGGTATTTTAATTCTAGGAGAGCTAAGCCTTGGGGTCGCAATTCTTTTATCCATACCTCCCAAGTAAGGAAATCCGGGAGTAAATCCAAGCATATAAATTAAATATTCTACAGATGTATGAATTTTAATAATCTCTTCAACAGTCAAGTTATTATGTTTTGACACATTTTCTATATCAGGACCATATTTACCACCGTACAAAACAGGTATTTCAATTATTTCAGGTGATGGAAGCTCAATACTATTTATATTTTCTTCTGTCTCTTTTAAAATAATTACTAATTCTTCATACCCAATTATTAAAGGATTGTAATGGATCATTAATGACCGGTAAGTTGGCACCACTTCGTTAATTCCGGATATCTTTCTATTTTCAATCAATGTGGTCAATGTCCTGATTTTTTTGTTTATTTCTTCACTGATTACATTTCCGAATTCCATGCTAACGGCGCTGTCACCGCATATTAAATACTTTGCTTTTTCATACATGTTTATCTCCTGATTATTTAATAAAGCTACATATAGGTTCTACCTTCACACCTTCGCCTTCCAATGCTTTTCTTATTTCTTGAACAAATAGTAGAGCTGAAGGATTATCCCCATGAACACAAATAGTATCAGCTTGAATATTAATATCTTCTCCTGTTACGCTTGTAACCTTATTATCCTTGACCATTCTTATAACTCTATTTATTGCCACATCTCTATCATGTATTACTGAACCTTTTATATTTCTCGATACTAAAGAGCCATCAGCGTTATACGCCCTATCAGCGAAAACTTCATTGGCAACTTTAAGACCGATTTCTTTTCCCATCTTTATCATTACACTGTTGGCAAGACCAACCAATATTAATTCTTTATCCACGTCATAAACAGCTTCTGCAATTGCCTTTGCCATCTGAGCATCCTTTGCTGCCATATTATACAAAGCTCCGTGGGGCTTAACATGCTGCAATTCAACACCCTGACTTTTAGCAAAGGCCCATAATGCACCGATTTGATATTTTACATAATTTTTTGTTTCATCATATGAAATTATCATTTCCCTTCTTCCAAATCCCATTAAATCCGGAAATCCGGGATGAACACCTATTGCAGTATTAAATTTTTTTGCTATAGTAACAGTTTTGTCCATTACCATGGCATCACCTGCGTGCCACCCGCAAGCAATATTTGCCGAAGTAATATGCTTTAATACCTCTTCATCCATTCCTAATACATAATTCCCAAAACTTTCACCAATGTCACTGTTTAAGTCTACTCTAAACACGTAGATACCTCCATGGAGTTTTATATGTTTATCATTGTTTACATTGTTTCTAGCAATGTTTTAAGACCTATTCCAACCTCATACTTATATCCAAGTTTAATCAATGTTCTTTCAATAGCTGCAATAGTTGAATAAACAGTATGGTCATCAATGTTACCCATGTGGCCTATTCTAAACATTTTTCCTGCATATGCTGCAAGTCCACCTGCTACCATAGCACCTTCTTCGGCTAATACTTTTCTGAACTCTGCATCATTTATCCCTTGAGGATACAAAAC
>DATESJ010000125.1:0-13243 GCA_035270885.1 Sedimentibacter sp.
ATTTTCTTCTTCGATTAAATCTTCTACATTAATTTCGCCTTCATCAGCTATAATTTCTGTTCTTCTTTCATCATAAAAATTATTTTTTATTTCTTTTAATTCATCCTTTACTATTTGATCAACCAAGTGTTGATTAGCAAGGATTTCTTTAAATTTATTTATCATTTTAATTAGTTCTTCATATTCTGCATTTAATTTTTCTCTTTCAAGACCTTGAAGACGTCTAAGTCTCATATCTACAATAGCTCTTGCCTGGATTTCAGTTAAAGTAAATGCTTCCATCAATCTTTTTTCTGCATCATCATAAGCTGCTCTAATAATTCTAATTACTTCATCAATATTGTCTATTGCTTTAATTAAACCTTCAACTATGTGTGCTCTTGCTTCAGCCTTATTTAATTCATACTGTGTTCTTCTTACAACAATTTCTCTTTGATGTTCTACATAATAATAAATCATTTCTTTTAAATTCAAAACTTTTGGTTCACTATTAACCAAAGCAATCATTATAATGCTGAAATTATCCTGCAGCTGAGTAAGTTTGTATAAATTATTAAGAACAATGTTAGGATTGTAATCTCTTTTAATTTCTATAACAATCCTCATTCCTGTTCTATCACTTTCATCCCTTAAATCAGAAATCCCTTCAATTCTCTTATCTTTAACAAGTTCGGCAATTTTTTCTATAAGTCTTGCCTTATTAACTTGGTATGGAAGTTCTGATACCAATATTCGGCTTTTATTGCCTTTCATTTCTTCTATTTCAACTTTACCCTTTACTCTTACAAGACCTCTTCCAGTCATATAGGCATTCTTAATATTATCTTTTCCTTCAATTATTGCTCCTGTAGGAAAATCCGGGCCTTTTATATACCTCATAAGTCCAGGAATATCTATATCTGGATCATCTATTAAGGCTATTGTTCCGTTTATTACTTCTCCAAGATGGTGAGGTGGTATGGAACTTGCCATTCCAACAGCTATACCTGATGAACCGTTAACTAATAAATTTGGAAAACGGCTTGGAAGTACTACCGGTTCTTTTAAAGTTTCATCAAAATTCGGTCTAAAATCAACAGTATCCTTGTTAAAATCACGAAGCATTTCCATTGCCATCTTTGACATTCTAGCTTCTGTGTAACGCATTGCTGCAGCTGGGTCACCATCGACAGAACCAAAGTTTCCATGACCGTCAATTAATGGATATCTCATGGAGAAACTTTGTGCCAATCTTACCATTGCATCATAAACAGCAGTATCTCCATGTGGATGATACTTACCTAAAACGTCCCCGACAATACGGGCGCTTTTCTTGTGAGCTTTATCTGGTGAAAGTCCTAATTCACTTGCTGAATATAAAATTCTTCTATGAACAGGTTTCAACCCGTCTCTTACATCAGGCAAGGCTCTTGATACAATTACCGTCATGGCATAATCAAGATAAGATTTCTTCATTTCTTCAGTAATGTTTACATTAATAATTTTACTTGTATTTTCAATTTCGCTCATAATAACCCCTTAGCCTATATATCTAAATTCTTTACATATTTAGCATTTTCTTCGATAAATTCTCTTCTTGGAGCAACTTTATCTCCCATAAGAATATTAAATATTTCATCTGCTTCCATAGCATCTTCTTCATTTATTTTTAGAAGAATTCTACTTGTAGGATTCATAGTTGTATCCCAAAGCTGCTCTGGATTCATTTCTCCAAGACCTTTATATCTTTGAATTTCAACCTTGTTATCCCTACCTATTTCTTCTAAAGCTTGGTTAAGTTCTGCATCACTATAAACATATTTTTCAAATTTACCTTTTTTCACTCTGTATAAGGGAGGCTGCGCTGCATAAACATGACCTTCTCTTATTAAATCTTTCATATATCTGTAGAAAAATGTAAGAAGCAAAGTTCTTATATGCGCTCCGTCAACATCCGCATCTGTCATAATTATAATTTTATGGTATCTCAATTTTGAAATATCAAAATCTTCTCCAATCCCACATCCAAATGCTGTAATCATATTTTTGATTTCATCTGAATTTAGTATTCTGTCAATTCTTGATTTTTCAACATTTAGAATTTTACCTCTCAAAGGAAGTATAGCCTGTGTTCTTCTGTCCCTGCCTTCTTTTGCAGAACCCCCTGCAGAATTTCCTTCAACAATGCAAATTTCACTAAGTGCAGGGTCTTTTTCTGAACAATCCGCTAATTTACCGGGAAGTGCCATACTTTCAAGAGCACCCTTTCTTCTTACAAGGTCTCTTGCTTTTCTCGCAGCATCTCTTGCTCTTGCTGACCTTAAAGATTTCTCAACTATTGCTTTTGCCGTCTTTGGATTCTCCTCACAAAATACACCTAAGGCTTCTCCTGTAATACTATCAACTATTCCTCTTACTTCACTATTTCCAAGCTTAGTTTTAGTTTGACCTTCAAATTGAGGGTTTGTTATTTTAATTGATAATATAGCTGTAATACCTTCTCTTATATCTTCTCCTGTAATTGCTACATCATTTTCTTTTAATAAATTTGTTTTTTTAGCATAATCGTTTATAACACGAGTTAAAGATGTTTTAAATCCTATTAAATGTGTTCCACCTTCTATAGTGTTAATATTATTTACAAATGAAAAAATACTCTCATTGTAGGAATCTGTATATTGCATTCCTATTTCAACAATTACTTTATCCTTACTTCCTTCTGCATATATAATATCTTCATGAAGAGCTTGTTTTTTGTTATTTAAAAATTCAACAAATTGTTTTATTCCGCCTTCATAATGAAATTCATCTAAAATGTCGTTTCTTTTATCTTCAAGAACAATTTTTATTCCTTTATTTAAAAATGCAAGTTCCCTCATTCTGTGCTTAACAATTGTATAATTAAATTCTAAAGAGTCAAATATTGTTGAATCAGGTAGAAAAGAAATTGTTGTACCTGTTTCTTTTGTTTTACCCACTAATTCAACTTCTGTTTTTGTAATACCTCTTTCAAATCTTTGTTTATATCTTTTGCCGTTCCAATTTACTTCTGCTACCAAATACTCGGAAAGTGCGTTTACACATGAAACTCCAACTCCGTGAAGTCCACCTGAAACTTTATATGCATCATTGTCAAATTTACCGCCTGCATGAAGAACTGTCAAAACAGTTTCTAATGTTGATTTACCTGTTTTTTTGTTAGTTTCAATTGGTATACCTCTACCATTATCAATTACTACCACTGAATTATCTTCATTTATTGTTACTTTTATAGTATCACAATATCCTGCCAATGCTTCATCTATACTGTTGTCAACAACTTCATAAATCAGCTGGTGCAATCCTCTTTCTCCGGTTGAGCCTATATACATTCCTGGTCTTTTTCTTACAGGTTCCAGACCTTCAAGAACCTGTATCTGCTCAGCTCCATAATGATTATTATTAATTTTATCTACAGCCATTTATTTCTCCTCTAATTTGTAATGTTACCAATTTTTCCTTCGTTTATATAAAAATTTTTTTTATTAAAATTCTTAGTCAATGTTTTTAAATCATGATCATCGGTAGTTGTAATTATTGTTTGTTTGCCTTTAATATAATCAATAAGATAACTTTTTCTTTTATTATCAAGTTCAGATAATACATCATCCAACAATAAAATTGGATATTCTCCTACTTCTTCCTTAATAATTTCTATTTCTGCAAGCTTTAAAGCAAGAATTGCAGAGCGTTGCTGGCCTTGAGAGCCAAAATATTTACATTCTTTATCATTTATTTTTATTAAAATGTCATCTTTATGAGGTCCATACAAAGAAGTGCCCCTAAATGTTTCATTTTTGACATTATTGTTTATTTTTTCATGAAATAATTTCTTAATTTCTTCTTTGTCTGTATCAATACATCCTATATTACTATAATAAATTATATCTAAATTTTCCTTGTTTCCTGAAATATTTTTATAAATATCTACTGCATATTTTTTTAATTTTTTTATGTATTCATTTCTGTACATGGTGATTTCAGTTCCTATATTTACAAGATAATCATTCCAAATATTAATAATATCCTTATTTTCGTATTTTGTATAGTAGTTTTTTAATATTAAGTTTCTTTCACTAGTAACCTTTTTATATTTATTTAATAAATATTTATACTTAGGTTTAATTTGTGAAATATCAATATTAATAAACTTTCTTCTCTCAATAGGGCTTCCCTTAATAATTTTCATATCATCAGGAGTAAAAATAACATTATTCAATATACCTATCATTTCTGATGTTTTATCTAACTTGACACCATTTACATATACTAACTTTTTCTTATTTTTTTCTAGTATTATTTCTATTTTAAGATTATAGTTATTTTTTATAAGGCTAATTTCTACAGCGCTTTTATTTTCAGAGAAATTAATTAATTCATTTTCACTATTTAATCTAAATGTCCTTCCTATGGATGCAATATAAATTGATTCCATAAGATTAGTTTTTCCTTGTCCATTGTCTCCGATAAAAATATTAAGAGAATCATTTAATTCTATTTCAGCTTCTTTAAAATTCCGATAATTTTTTATTATAAGTTTATTTACTCTCATTATCCCTCTTCAATTAATGATTACTGTCCCCATTTTGCTTTACTATATATTTTTCATTATTGAATTCAATTACATCTCCTTCTCTTAACTTTTTGCCCCTTTGAAGAACAACTTCTCCATTAACTTTTACTAAACCGTCCAATATGACATTTTTAGCCATACCTCCACCTTCAACAGCATTTGCAAATTTTAAGAGCTGATCTAATTTAATATACTCTGTATTAATATTTATTTTTTCCATAATTACTCCTAGCTTATTCTAACAGGTAGAACCATATAAATATAGTATTCATTTTTATCTTCATTTACTTCTTTAATGAAGCATGGATTGTTTTTCCCTATCAAATTTAATGAAATCATATCACTATCAATTACTTTTAGGTAGTCTAATATATATTTAGAATTAAAACCTATTTTAATATCTTCTCCATCCTTTTCAACAGAAATGTTTTCTTCTACATTTCCATATTCTGATGCAGAATTAATTTGCATATTAATATCTTTAATATCTAAAATAATTAAATTATTTTTATCATCTCTTGCAAGAAGAGAGGCTCTTTCAATACTTTCTTTTATATCTTCAGTATTGACTTTTACAACAGAAACATAATTATCTTTTATAATTCCTTCATAGTCTATAAATTTTCCTTCCAAAAGATTTGAAATTATAATTGTATTTTCTATTTTAAAGGATATGTGGCTTTCAGACACCACAATTTCTGTTTCATCTTTGTTTTCTTCAATAATTCTAAGTATTTCAAGTAGTGTTTTTGATGGTACAACTATTGAAACTTCTCCATCGTAATCAACAAACTCCTTTTTAACAGCCATTCTGTATCCATCGAGAGCTACGATGGTACATAAATTATTTTTAATTTCAACAAGACAACCTGTAAATATCGGCTTAATATTTTCTTGTGCTGAAGCAAAATATGTATGTCTTATTAAATTTTTAAGCGTTTCTGTTTTTATTTTAAAAGATTTTCCTTCATTGTCAAAAGTGTTGTCAGGATATTCTGCAGCTGAATTACCCAGTATGTTAATTTCTGAATTTAAGCATTTTATTTCCATATTGTTGTTTTCTTTTGTTTCAATAAACACATATGAATTTGATGGAAGTTTTCTAACAAAATCACCAATTAGTTTTGACTGGACAACTACAGATCCTTCTTCTTCTATTTCACATGGAGAATATGTCTTAATTCCTAAATCCAAATCTGTTGCAGTTAAAATAAGCATATTATCTTTAGCTTCAATAAGTATTCCTGATAAAATAGGAAGAGGAGTTCTTGCTGATACAGCTTTTTGTACTATATTAATAGATTTATTTAGTTCATTTTGGTTAATTTTTATTTTCATAATAGTCTCCTTTAAATTATAAATGTGTTTATTGTTGACAGAATTGTTTTAATTCGCTAGTAGAAATATATAAAATAATTATTAGTAATATTAGTAGGTGCTGTTAATTTGTTGAAAACCGTATAAAACATTGAGCTTTAAGGATTTAATAAAAAACTTATTGTTGACAAGTATAATTTTAATCCAAAATATAAAAAAAATCATTTTTTCTATGAACATCCGCTAACAGTTTGTCAACATTTAATGTTAATTATTAAGCATTGATATTAAATCTTCTATATTTTTCTTAACTTCCTGACTATTTTCCATATCAGTATCAATTTTATTGTAAGCATGAAGAACAGTTGAATGATCTCTTCCCCCAAATTCTTCACCTATTTTAGGCAAAGATAAATCCGTGAGTTTTCTTGCTATATACATGGCAATTTGTCTTGGATATGAAATATTTTTAGTTTTCCTTTTAGATATTAAATCATCAATTGAAAGATTATAATAATTGGCAACAACTTCTTTTATATCGACAATTGATGCTTTTTTATTCTTTGAAATTAAGTGTTTCAGCGCTTCTTGAGCTAATTCAAGAGAAACTTCTTTTTTATTCGTTAAAGAAGCATAAGCATAAATACGGATTAATGCCCCTTCAAGTTTTCTTATATTTGATTGAATATGCTGTGCAATGTATGTGATTACTTCATCGGGCACATTGTAATTTTCAGCTTCAGCTTTCTTCCTTAATATTGCTATTCTTGTTTCGTAATCGGGAGCCTGAATATCAGCTATTAAACCCCATTCAAAACGTGAACGTAATCTGTCTTCCAATGTTGGAATTTCAGAAGGAGGATTATCGCTGGATACAATAATTTGTTTATTTGCTTCATGTAAGGCATTAAAAGTATGAAAAAATTCTTCTTGGGTGCTTTCTTTTCCTGCAATAAACTGAATATCGTCTACTAAAAGCACATCGGCTTTTCTGTATGTATTTCTGAAATCTTCATTAGTACCATCTTTAATTGAATTAATAAGATCATTTGTAAATTTTTCACTTGTAACGTACAGTACATAAGCATCAGGATTATTATCTAAAACATAATGGCCAATTGCATGCATTAAATGTGTTTTTCCAAGACCTACTCCTCCATATAAAAACAAAGGATTATATGCAGTTGAAGGTGCTTCTGCCACAGCTAAGGATGCTGCATGTGCAAAACGGTTACTATTTCCTATGATAAAATTATCAAATCTATATTTTGGATTTAATTTTCTTCCATCATATAAAGGATCTGACTCATCAATACCATTATTTGAATCATTTTTCTTAGCTTCTTTATCTATGCTTTCTCCGGGTATTGTAAATATAAGTTCTATTTCTTTCTTTAAAACATAGTTAAAAGCATTTTTAAGAAAATTGTAATGTCTTTTTTTAATTGTATTTCTTAAAAAATCATCAGCAGTTTCCAAATAAATGGTGTTATTTTTATAAGCTACTATTTTAAGAGGTTTAAACCAGGTGTTAAAGCTTACCTGATTAGTATCTTCCTTTACTATTTCCAGTACTTCATTCCATAAATCTTCAAAATTCATAACTTCCTCCGGTGTTGATAAAAAAAATTAACAATATGTTGATTAAAATTGTATATTAGTGATAAAATAAGAGATATAAACAATTGTTTATAAAAAGTGTGAACATATAAATTCTTGAATAATAAATATAATTTAAGTAAGTTACTAACTCTTGTCCATAAAAAATGTTGATAAAAAAGTTATCCACAGACACTTAACATACTATCATTTTTTATCCACAATTTCAATTTAAATTTAATTATTTTAAAAAATAATTGCAATATGATTAAAAATATAGTATATTACAATAGTTAAAACATACATCGGCAGATTTAAGGGAATTTAAATATCTGTCGGAAAAAGTAATGTCATTAATTTGAAATTAGAAATTTTCAGTGTTGACATAAATATTTAAAAATATTATAATTAAAAAATATGAAAATTTAAATATTTATATATATATCTGGTACAAGGAGGTGTTTTCGATGAAAAGAACGTATCAGCCAAAAAGAAGACAAAGATCTAGTGAACATGGATTTATAAAGAGAATGAGCACAAAGTCCGGAAGAAATGTATTAAAAAGAAGAAGGGCAAAAGGTAGAAAGAAATTGTCAGCATAAGGCCGCATAAGTGGCCTTTTATTCCATGTTAGGAATTTAAGGAAATGAAATGATAATAATTAAAAAGAATAGTGAATACAAATCTGTATATAATTGCAATAATTCTATATCAGATTATAACCTTGTTTTATTTATTAAAAAAAACGATTATGGTTATAACAGATTTGGTTTTACAGCAGCAAAGAAAATTAAGAAGGCAGTTTCAAGGAATATTATCAGAAGAAGATTAAAGGAAATAGTAAGATTAAATGAGTATAATTTAAATGAAGGCTATGACATTGTACTAATGGCCAGAGTTAATGCTGTTGAATCCGATTACAAAAGTCTGGAAAAATCTTTTAATAAAGTTATGAAAAGAAAGAAATTATTTAAGGGTGATTCAAATAAGTAAGGTATTAATATTTATTATACGTGTTTATCAAAGGTTTTCTTCGCAATCCGCAGTGAGACATTGCAGGTTTTATCCTACATGCTCACAATATTTTGTTGAAGCACTACAAAAATACGGTTTTTTAAAAGGCTCATACTTAGGTATAAGTAGGATATTGAGATGTCATCCGTTTAATCCGGGAGGATATGATCCTTTGAACTAGGAGGATATTAATGAATTTAGATTTTTTAGCAATACCTATGGGTAAGCTTGTAAAATTAATATATAATATGGTATCTGTAGCAGATTCCAAATATTTATCTGCTTATGCCATATCAATTATTATTTCTACAATTTTATTTAAATTAGTAGTATTGCCGTTAACATTAAAGCAAACAAAATCTATGAAAAAAATGCAGGAGTTAAATCCGCAAATTAAGGAATTACAAGAGAAGTACGGAAAAGATCCTCAAACTTTACAAAGGAAGCAAATGGAATTATACAAAGAAGTGAACTACAGTCCATTTTCTGGGTGTTTGCCTCTATTAATACAATTTCCAATATTGATTTCATTTTTCTATGTTATACAGCAACCTGTTAAATATGTTTTTGAAGATCAGGTATTGTTTGATTCAATAAACAAAACATTTTTATGGATAAAGAATCTAGGTTTTACTGAAAATCATTTATTTGTTTTAGAAGATGTTGCTACGGGAGTAAGTGAAGCATTTGTAGGTATGGTTAATGGTCTTTCAATGGGCGGAATGTCTCTTCCGTTTATAGGAGCAGCAGTGCCTATATTTGCGGCTATTTCGGCATTAACAACATATCTGACAACAAAGATGACAGCGCAGCCATCAGTTAATGACCAGCAGGCATCTACACAAAAATCAATGAATATGATGATGCCTATAATGATATTTATATTTGGTATCCAGTTTCCAGCAGGTTTAGGATTATACTGGGTTATATCAAATGTTTTTCAGTTAGTACAACAATATATTGTTTTAAATTCGTCCAAAAATCCGAAGGAGGAATTAAAATAGATGAAAAATGTAACTATTGAAAGATCTACAGTAGAAGAAGCAATAGCTGCAGCACTAGAGGAACTTAAGGCTGAAAAGAATGAGGTTGAAGTTGAAATTATACAAGAAGCTTCAAAAGGTTTTTTCGGCTTGGGAAGCAAGGATGCAAAGGTAAAAGTTACTATTACTAATGGTCCTGAAGAGAGAGCAAGCAAATTTCTCGATATTTTGCTAGAAAAAATGGATATAGAAGCTGATTATGAAGTTAATTATTCTGAAAATATTTTAAAGGTTGACATAGTTAAAATCGGAGAAGACGATAAAGGAATAATTATAGGCAAAAGAGGGAAAAATTTAGATGAAATTCAATTTCTCCTAAACTTAATGGTAAATAAGGGAAGACAAAACTACGTTAGAGTAGTTTTCAATGTTGAAGATTACAGAGCAAAAAGAGAAGAAACTTTAAAAAGATTAGCTCTTAAAATGGCAGAAAAGTGCAGATATTACAAGCATAAGGTTAGACTTGAGCCTATGAATCCTTATGAAAGAAGAATAATTCATTCAACTTTGCAGGATGAAAAGGACATTATAACTTATTCTGAAGGGGATGAACCTTACAGAAAAGTAGTAATAGATTTAAAATAAAAACCCTATAAGGGTTTTTTTTATTAAAATGTATAGGCGTGACCCTTTCAAATTGTTATGTACTTTTATATAAAATTAAGGTAAAATATATTAAAAAGATAAGGATACACCAAAAAAGGTACGGTGATAGGATGTTTAGTGATACAATTGCTGCAATTGCAACATTTCCCGGCAATGCAGGTATAAATATTATAAGAATAAGTGGAAATGATGCATTAAATATTGCAAATAAAATTTTTATAGATAAAAACAAACAAAAAAAGACAAATTTGAAGCCAAGGTATCTTCATTACGGATTTATTGTGGATAAAAGCAATAAAATAATAGATGAGGTGTTGATATCTTACATGAAGGCCCCAAACACATATACTAAAGAAGATATTATTGAAATTAATTGTCATGGTGGAATTATTTCTGCAAAAAAAATTCTTGATACAGTATTAAGTTATGGCTGTAGAACAGCAGAAAAAGGAGAGTTCACCAAAAGAGCATTTTTAAATGGACGAATTGATTTAACTCAAGCTGAAGCAGTAATTGATATAATTAATTCGAAAACAGATTCAAGTCATGAAATTTCTATGAATCATTTGGAAGGTAGACTTTCAAAACAAATAAATTTAGTTATAGATGAAATAATGGAACTTTTGGCGAATATAGAAGTTAACATTGATTTTCCTGAGTATGATGAAGATGAAATAACCATAGAAAAAGTTAAAAATCTATGTGAAAATTTGTTTATTGAATTAGATAGATTAATAAAAACAGCGGATACAGGGAAAATATTCAAGGAAGGTATAAAAACTGTAATACTTGGTAAACCCAATGTAGGGAAATCATCTCTTATGAATTTTCTATTAAATGAAAATCGTGCAATTGTTACTGAAATTCCAGGTACAACAAGAGATACCATTGAAGAATATGTAAATATTAAAGGGGTGCCTTTAAGAATTATAGATACTGCAGGTATTAGAGAAACTGATGATACAGTAGAAAAAATAGGTGTGGAAAAAGCTCTAAATAAGGTTAGTGAAGCCGATTTAGTAATAATGATTTTTGATTCATCCAAGGAGATTGAAGTAGAGGATGAGAAAATATTAGACTATATTAAGAACAAAAAAGTTATTTATATTAAAAATAAAACTGATTTGGAAAATAAGCTAAATTTATCATCATATGAAAAGATCGAAGAGGAAATTTTAAACATTTCTATAGTTAAAAATCAAGGCTTGGATGATATAATTGAAAAAATTAATAAGTTATTTTTTGAAGGTCATTTGAATGTAAGTGATGAGCTTATTATAAACAATGTTAGACACAAAAATCTACTGATAAATGCAAAGAGCAGTATTGAAGAAGTGTTAAAATCAATAGAGAATAATATGACAATTGATTTTGTTGAAATAGATTTAAAGGAAGCAATGGAGCAATTAGGATTGATAGTAGGAAAATCAGTCAGTGATGATTTGGTTGACAAAATATTTAATGAATTTTGTATAGGGAAGTAGTAGAAAGGAACAACCATGAACGACAAAGTAAGAGAATTTCTTGAAGAGAGTATTGATGTAGCGGTAATAGGTGCAGGCCATGCGGGCTGTGAAGCTTCTTTGGCTGCAGCAAGACTTGGGCTAAAAACTATTATGTTGACCTTAAGTCTTGATTCAATAGCCATGATGCCTTGCAATCCCAATATAGGGGGTACTGCAAAAGGGCACTTGGTCAGGGAAATAGATGCTCTTGGCGGAGAAATGGGTTTAAATATAGATAAAACTATGATACAATGTAAGATGTTGAATCGCTCAAAAGGACCAGCGGTACATTCCTTAAGAGCCCAGGCAGACAAAAAAAAGTATCATATAGAAATGAAAAAAGTAATAGAAAATCAAGAAAACTTAAGAGTAATTCAAACCGAAGTAACTAAGTTAACAGTAAATGAAGACAAAAGTTTTAATGTATATACAAAGCTTGGAGCATACTATAGAGCAAAGTCTGTAATAGTTACAACAGGAACGTATTTAAAGGGAAGAATATATATCGGTGAATTAAATTATTCATCTGGACCTGATGGTTTGGCTCCTGCAAACGAATTATCTGATTCACTCATGGACTTAGGTATTGAGCTTAGAAAATTTAAAACAGGAACACCGGCAAGAATTCATAAAGATTCAATCACTTATGAAAAAATGGCTGAACAAACAGGCGATGAGGAAATAATTCCATTTTCATTTATGAATGATGAAATTAATATTGAGCAGGTACCTTGTTATATTACTTACACTACAAATGAAACACATGAATTAATCAGAAATAATTTAGATAGATCTCCTCTTTACGGAGGTGTTATAAAAAGCGTTGGACCGAGATACTGTCCTTCCTTAGAAGATAAAGTAGTTAAATTTGCTGATAAGGAAAGACACCAGCTTTTTGTTGAGCCGGAAGGTCTTGATACAAAGGAAATGTATATTCAAGGTATGTCAACCTCTCTACCATATGAAGTACAAATTCAAATGTACAGGTCAATGATTGGCTTAGAAAATGCAGAAATAATGAGACCTGCCTACGCTATAGAATATGATTGCATCGATCCTACACAACTTAAGAGAAGTCTTGAATTAATAAGTATAAAGAATCTGTTTTTTGCAGGACAGGTGAATGGAAGCTCAGGTTATGAAGAAGCTGCTGCACAAGGTTTGATAGCAGCAATAAATGTATATTTAAGTTTAAACAACAAGGAGCCCTTTGTTTTAGATCGCTCAGAAGCTTACATTGGTGTATTGATTGATGATCTTGTTACTAAGGGCACAAACGAACCTTACAGAATGATGACATCTAGAGCTGAGTACAGGCTTATTCTAAGGCAAGACAATGCAGATGAAAGACTTACTGAAAAGGGATATGAAGTAGGTTTAGTTACATTAGAAAGATACAAAAGATTTAGAGATAAGAAGCAAAGAATAGAAAATGAAATTGCAAGGTTAAAAAGTATTCAAATAACTCCAAAGGCAGAAATAAATAAAGCTTTAGAGGATATAGGAAGTGCTTCTTTAAAAATCCCAACTACCCTTTATGATTTATTGAAAAGAACAGAATTAAACTA
>DATESJ010000126.1:0-9917 GCA_035270885.1 Sedimentibacter sp.
ATTGCTTATGCAGAAAGTGGCGTACCAAAATCTATTGAAGCACCACAGGATCCTTCATTAAGGTTAGAACATGAATCAACTATTGATTTTCGCTGGACTAATCCAGCAAGTGTACTTAAAATTTTAGATGATTTATCAAATTTTGAATACTCTGGACAGTTATACTATTTAATTGATTGGAAGCTGAATGACGGTGCTTGGAATGTTGCATTAGAGAGAGATGACCCAAATTTTGACTATGATTTAGATGACCAATTTTCTAGTGACATGGGAAGCTCTATGCTTGATGATGATGGAGTTTCAGAAACCTTCTTTGTTACTTGGCATTTAGATCCTTCACTTGATACACCAACAGCTTATGATTTAGCAAACAACACATATTATTTTAGAATTCGTTATTATTTAGAATCATATGATGAAGAGTATGAACCTGTATATTCATCTTATTCAAAAGTGGCTGCCATAGGAAAGGATGCAGCAAAAACAGTCATCACAAAACTAGATGCCCCACAAAATTTAAAGGTTGAGGTTATAAAGGATTCAAATAATAAGCCATATTTTCAATTAAATTGGATTATACCGGAAACAGTTACAGAAACAAACAAAAAAATGCCTGTATACCATATCATAGATTTTAAAGTAGGCGACGGAAAGTGGTTGTCTGAAACAACAGAATGGGACGCATTGCCTCAAGCCCCAAGTAGTCTTTTGATGTCATCTGATACTTTAGATCCTATTGAAGAAGACTTTGTCGATAAGGTTGTCATTGAAGAAAATATATATTATTTTAGATTGGCATATGTATGCGAACAATTATCAGGTGCGCCAATTATATCTACATACTCAAATGTTGCCTCTACAAAAATGGTAGCTTACACTAATGCATCAGAGTGGGCTAAGACAGAGCTTGATGAAGCGGATCAAAAAGGATTAATACCCGATTCCTTAAAGGGAGTAGATATGACAAAGCCTATAACAAGAGAAGAATTTGCAGAATTAGCTGTTAGGTTATATGAAAAGACTACAGGTGAAGCAATTGTGCCATCGGTAAATCCTTTTACAGATACTACAAATGCTGAAATACTAAAAGCATACGAAGTACGTATAACTGAAGGTATTTCTGCTACTACTTTTGCTCCTAAACAACTTACAAACCGTGAACAGGTAGCAACAATGTTAAGTCGTACAATAAGAAAAATGGCACCTAACGGAGATTTCTCTACAACCGGTGCTCCGACATTCACCGATGAGGATAAAATATCATCTTGGGCATTAGAGCATGTGCTTTATATGGCAAAGAAGGGCATTATTAAAGGTAGCGATGGAAAATTTATGCCAAAGGCTGTTACTACTATGGAAACTGCATCCGGATATGCTACAACCACACGTGAACAAGCAGTTGCTATGAGCTTGAGATCATTTAATTCAATAGGTAATTAGTGATTTGTGATAAATAGAGATAGAGATATTGAAATTTTCGCATCATAGGTAAGGGCTATAAATTTAATTTCAAAAGAGAAAATGAGCATTGAATGTGTTTTGCACTTCAATGCTCATTTTTTAGTTATACGGTTTGGCACCAATATAACAGTAACCGTCACTCAAAGGTCCGTCCCCAGAATTCCATTGACATATAAGAGTTGAAAGGCATATAATAAACATTGAAATCAAAATATTTATATAAATCAGTTCTAAACTTTTGTTTAGGATTATTTTTTTGATTTTATATAAAAACATTACACGAAATACTAAAAAAAATTTACAAATCAATACCTTTATTGTATAACATAATAATTTTCATTCTGAATAACATTAGAAAAAAGAGGAGGATACTGATGAAAAGAAAAATTATATGTTTCTTACTTATATTTATATTCACGCTTACAAGTATCGGTTATGCGGTAAATATAAGTATAGATGGTAACAAGGTAGGTTTTACAAGTCAATCCGGAGTACCATTTGTTGATTCAAATAGCAGGACACAAGTTCCTTTACGTGTTACTATGGAGAGTTTTGGTGCAACTGTAGGATGGAATAATAATACAAGAACCGCTACAGTCGAGAAGGATAATATCAAGGTAGAAGTACCTATAGACCAGTCATATATTATAAAAAATGGTCAAAAAATTAAAAATGATACAGCTGCAACAATTAAAGGTGGTAAAACATATTTGCCTATTAGGGTTGTACTTGAATCCTTAGGGGCATCAGTTGGCTGGGATGGAACGACTCAAACTGTTACAGTTACAAAAGAACCTATAGAAGAGATAAAGATATATTTTATTGATGTTGGCCAAGCAGACTGTATCTTGATAGAACTTCCAAACAATGAAGAAATATTAATTGACGCCGGAAATAAAGATGATTCTTATACTATAATCAACTACTTGAATAATTTAGGTATTGACCATATTGAATATTTTGTTTTAACACATTTTCATGAAGACCATATTGGTTCAGCTTCAGCTGTCTTAAATGCTTTTTATGTTGATAAAATATATACACCTCAAACAATAGCAGATACGGATATATATGAAAATACCATGGATGCTATCGAAGATGAAAACATAGAAATAATAAGAGCTGAAGGCGGAATGAGTATTATTGATACTGTAAATTTAGCTTTTGAAGTTTTGGGACCTAATTCCATATATTATTCCGAAGCAAATGAATATTCTCTTGTAACAAAGCTTACTTATGGCGATACTTCTTTTCTTTTTACAGGTGATGCAGAATCTGTATCTGAATTAGAGATGGTTCGAGGAAACTATGATTTAGATGTAGATTTATTAAAAGTAGGACATCATGGGGGAGAAACAAGCTCCTCTCAAATATTTTTAAATGAAGTGACTCCTGAATATGCTATAATAAGTGTCGGTGCATTTAATAATTATGGGCATCCCCATGAAAAAACTTTGAATAGATTAAATGCTATTGGTGCTAAGATATATAGAACGGATGTCCAGGGTTCAATAGTAGCCATATCGGATGGTTCTAATATTACAATTGACAAGGCAGCAACAAAATATGTGCCAGAACCGGTAAAAGAAGCACCAGTTACAATTTTACCTGTGGATAATGACAACACCGCAACGGAATCCACAGCAAAGTATATAGGAAATAGTAATACTCATAAATTGCACTATCCAAGTTGTAGCTCAGTAAATGCCATGAGTGAAAAAAACAAAGCATTTTTCTTATTAAGAGAAGAGGCGATTAATGGTGGATATGTTCCATGTAAAAGGTGCAATCCATAATTCATACAGCGAAAACTTTCCTTTAATTATTGTTAATTTAATGGTAAAATACAGTTAGTACATTTAAAATTTTCTTATGCAAAACTGAAGGTGATATTATGTCAGATTCACAAATTACTAAAAGGGCATTAGCGGATTCCATGAAAAATTTGATGGAAAAATTACCTATGAAGAAAATCAGCATAAGTGATATAGTTGAAGGCTGCAATATGAACAGACAAAGCTTTTACTATCATTTTAAGGACAAGTATGATTTAGTCAATTGGATTTATTATACGGAGTTCATTGTTACAATTAAGGACTTATCAATGTCTTCGTGGGAAATTTTAGAGAAGGTTTGCGACTATTTTTATGAAAATAAGACCTTTTACAGGAATGCTTTTGGAGTGAAGGGACAAAATTCATTTTCTGAATATTTCAATGAGGTGCTGCATTCTATTTTGGCTGTGCATTTAGAAGATGCATTTAAAAATAAAAAGAATGTAAACTTTTACGCCACATTCTATGCTGATGCTATAAGGGTTGCAATAAAAAGGTGGCTTACGGAAGGAACCAAAATATCCTCTAAGGAATTTGTGGATTTAATAAAGAATGCCATAGAAGGCGTTGCAAAATACTTAATGGAAGAAGATTAATCTGTAGATTTTAATATTTCCTTTAGTGAATTTGTGCGTATATTGTATTCTGTTTTATTTTCAAGTTCGTCAAAGTTTACTTGACCGATGCTGTCAATGCTTAGAAAACATGCTTTATCGGAAATGATTTTATTAACACGATCTATATCTTCATAGAAATCCAATATAAAAACAGGAGAATTATTGTATCTTGAATCAAGAATATAATCATCAGCATCAATTGCAGTTTCGTGACTGCAATTTTGTTTTCCTATCATAACACCAAAATTTGAGTTCATGGAAAGTATTTTATCTGAAATCACACCATTTGTTATATATGAATAAGTATTGCAATCATAATAAAAATATCCGCCATACAGGCATTTGTATTTTTTTAATAAATCTATATTTGACATATGCTCATCAAGGTCATCTAAATTTATTAAAAGGCACAAATTTGAGATATTGCTTATTTCTTTTGCATATTCTTCATTAATTATTTCCGGATTTAGAGTTACTATAAATGCACAATCACCATTATTCTTTATAATTGAAGACAAATCAATTAAGATATTATTTTTGTTTATTAAAATTATATAACTGTAAATTCCGAAGTTTTTTCCTTGATTAATTAAATCTGAGATTTCTTCTTCAGCAAGATGATTAACATTTTTTTCTCTAAAATCCAGGACTAAAACCCATGGAATTTTGTAGCCTTGGGTTTTTTCGTTTTCTCTTATGATCTTGGCTCCGTAGGTAAAGCTGTTGTAGCCCATGTTGATTCCAAAGTTCGTAAGTATGTCATGATTTATATTTTTAACTGCATTTTCTATTATTGTATAATAAGAACTATCTTCATTATTAAGCATTTCGTGAGCTAAATTAAAAAAGGATTTTTGAAAGCACCCGGAGGCAAAATACTCACCTAAGTCAAGCAAATTTCTTACACCCCTTTTAGGATTATCCTGAATGTAACGAATGCCGTTTTCTACTGCAATTTTAATTATTGTATGTGTTAATTTATAATTATCCATTTGATCACTCCCATTGCATATTAATATTAGTACCGATAATAATGATACAACATTAGGGCTTGTCTTATATATAGACAAATTTAAATAATGTCATAAAAATAGACATTTCTTGTATAATGTCATAATTTTTGACAATTAGATTTTTTGTCTAATGTAAAAACGGTATATTTGAAATATAATGTAATATGAGATTGGATTAAAGGAGGTAATATTTTGACTGATAGAAGTATGTTTGAAAATTTGCAGTCTTATGGATTGAAAAAGGCTCTTGCATATTTAGATGCCGACCCTGATAATAATATTCCAAAAATGTTGGATTGGGTAAAAAAGTTTGACAAAGACGGCATCGTAGAAAGGCAAATGGGCGTAATTGAACCTGTATTGAAGGATAAGAACAACAATTGGTATAAACTTGTTAAAAGTTTGTACACTGACATTGATCCTGGAGTTAGGGGAAAGTTATTTGAAAACTTTCTTATCAATGCAACAATTTTAGGTGGAAAGCGTCAAAAAAATGCCAGGGCAGAAAATAACTGCAATGTACCCTGGGCTATATTAATGGACCCTACATCTGCCTGTAACCTGCATTGTACCGGGTGTTGGGCTGCCGATTACGGGAACAATATGAATATGAGTTATGACACATTAGATAGCATAGTTGAGCAAGGCAAGGAATTAGGAACTTATATGTACATATATTCTGGCGGTGAGCCTTTGGTTCGTAAAGATGACATTATCAAGCTTTGTGAAAAGCATGATGATTGTGCATTCTTAGCATTTACAAATGCCACACTTATTGACGAAGACTTTGCTGATGAGATGCTTCGTGTGAAAAACTTTGTACCTGCCATAAGTGTTGAAGGATTTGAGGAAGCAACAGATTCAAGAAGAGGTGAGGGAACTTATCAGGCAGTTATAAAAGCAATGGAAATCCTTAAAGATAAAAAACTTCCTTTTGGTATTTCTTGTTGCTACACAAGTGCAAATACAGAAGTGATTGGAAGTGAAGAATACTTTGATGATATGATTGCAAAAGGAGCTAAATTTGCGTGGTTCTTTACTTATATTCCTGTTGGAAATGATGCAGCTCCCGAACTATTGGCAAGAGCCGACCAACGTAAATATATGTATCATCAAATAAGAAAATTCAGATCTACAAAACCTATATTTACTATGGATTTTTGGAATGACGGTGAATATGTAAACGGCTGTATAGCCGGAGGAAGAAACTATTTACACATTAATGCTAACGGTGATATTGAGCCATGTGCTTTCATACATTATTCGGATTCAAACATTCATGTTAACACATTGCTTGAAGCATATAAAAATCCTTTGTTCATGCAATATAAACAAAATCAGCCATTTAATGAAAATCACTTGCGTCCATGTCCTTTGTTGGATAATCCGGGACGTTTAACCAGTATGATAGATAATTCAAGAGCTAAATCCACAGATATGAAGGATCCAGAAGATGTTCGTAATTTAAGTGCTAAATGTTATGATGTTGCAAAGAAGTGGGCTCCAGTTGCAGATGAATTGTGGGTAGAAAAACATGGATGCAACGCATGTAGCTCCAGTAGTAATTCTGCAAAGTAAATAAGACAGAACATTATAAAAATTAAATACTGAATAAAACTTTTCTTTCCAACCCTTATATTATTATAATGGTTTTACAACAAGAACCTCCGCGTAATGTCGAAGGTTTTTGTTGTTTCATCAGTTTTTCCTTGTTAAATTTATGGAATTGGTTATAATTAAATAAAAAGGTAAAATCTGAACTTCCAAAATAATTAACTCTCAAGGCTGTTCCCGATGAATATAATGCTTTTAAAAAGTGCATATTTTCGGCAAAAAACAGCAAATTTCTATTGCATTTTACATTAAAATATGGTACGATAATAGAGAGTTAATTAACTCTCTAAAGGAGGTCATAATGTACGCTGATGTGAGAGTAAAAATACCAGATGAAAAAGGAAAAATCACCAGGAAAACAATTAAAGGAACTACCTACATTTACTATCAATTAGATAGGATATATAACTCAGAGAAAAAATACAGCATTCCCAAAAGTACACCTATCGGAAAATCTTGTGAAGATGATCCTACCATGATGATTCCAAATGAGAAATACCTAACATATTTTCCGGAAGCAAAGTTACCGGATGTAAAGGAAATTTCTCGCAGAAGTTCTTGTTTAAGAGTTGGGGTATACATGGTACTTAGAAGAATTATTGCAGAGTATCATTTGGATGAGACTTTGGCAGATCTGATAGGTAAAGACAGCGGGCTATTTTTGGACTTAGCCATATATACCATTATCACTGAAAATAATGCAGGCCAGTATTACCCTGACTATGCCTACAACCATCCACTGTTCACCAATAATATGAAGATGTACAGTGATTCAAAGGTTTCTGATTTTATAGGTTCCATCAAAAAAAGCCAGAGTGTTGAATTTCTAAACAAGTGGAACGAAAACAGAGATCACAGGGAGAAAATCTACATATCCTATGATTCAACCAATAAGAATTGCCAGGCCGGAGATGTTGATTTCGTGGAAATAGGCCATGCCAAGGATGATCATAACAAACCGATTTTGAATTATTCCATAGCCTATGACAGAAACAACAGAGAGCCCTTGTTCTACGAGATGTATCCCGGGAGCATAGTTGATGTATCTCAGCTGCAGTATATGCTAGAAAAAGCAGATGGATATGGTTACCGACATGTTGGATTTATTTTAGACAGAGGGTACTTTAGCAAAGAAAACATACGATACATGGATAAGTGTGGGTATGATTTTGTCATCATGATGAAGGGTATGAAAAAGTATGCCAGTGAAATTGTAAAGAAAAGCAAAGGAACTTTCGAAGAAAGCCGAAACCATAGTATCAGGGATTACAAAGTTAGCGGAACTACTGTGAAGGGAAGATTATTTCCCTCCGATGAAAAAGATAGATATTTTCATATATACTATAATGAGAGTAAGCGCACGGCAGAACGCGAGCAACTGGAAGATAAAATTGACCGAATGGCAGCTTTCTTAGAAAATCGGCAAGGGAAAGAATATGAGTGCCCAAGTGCATTCTGTCATTACTTTGATCCAATCTATCATACACAAGGGGACAAAAAAACCTTTATGTTTGCAAGGGAACTGCAGGATGTGATTGACAGCGAAATCAAACTGTGCGGATATTTTATTATTATTACTTCTGAAAAAATGTCAGCAGAAGAAGCACTTGAGCTATACAAGAGCCGTGATGGTTCGGAAAAACTTTTCAGGGGAGATAAGACATATCTTGGAAACAGGAGCTTCCGAGTGCATGGAAGTGAATCAGTGGGCAATAAGATTTTTATAGAATTCATAGCTCTAATTATTCGAAATAAGTTCTATACATATTTGAAAGATCAGATGCGAAAAAGTGAAAAGAAAGAGAATTTCATGACAGTCCCGGCAGCTCTCAGAGAACTTGAAAAGATAGAGATGATTAGGCAAAATGATGGAAACTATCGCTTGGATCATGCAGTGACGGCTACCCAGAAAGAGATACTGAAGGCATTTGACATGACTGAACGAAATATTCGGGAACAGGCGATAGGAATCAATAAGAAACTGCAACAGATAGATCAAATGTAGGAGGCATTAAAAATGGCTAAGCAAAGTGTATCAATAGATGAAAAGATAAAGAGACAAAAAGAAGTGGTTTCAACAGCCAAAGATAAATACGAAGCCGCGTTAAATGAACTAAACCATTTGATCAAAAAGAAACAGGATTCACAAGGCAAGGAATTGCTAAATGCATTTATAAACAGTGATAAAAGTCTGGATGAAATCCTTGCTTTTATGAGTGGAAAAAATGAAGATGATACATAAAAATGTGATTGAGAGTTAATTTTTACAGGAAGTTAAGGTTAAGTTGGCTATTGAAATTAATAATAATTAAATACATTTGGATTGAAATTCCAAATAATTATTGACATATGTCACAAAAATAGTATAATATAAATGACATATGTCGATAGGGTGTGGAAGCTTACATTACTTAAGACATTAAAGAAGCAATTATGTAAAATATGGCTTTTTAGGGTTTTTAGGCAAATAATAAAGGGGGATGATTATGCATTTCACTAAGAAACGAGTATTTCTTATTCTTTTATTATCATTATCGATTTTTCTGAATGGTTGCATGTTAAAAGATAAAGAAATTTTACAAGTAGAGACTATAGCCTATAATGAAGAATTAGAATTTTGCCAAAATGTTCAAAAAGCAATCAATCGAAGTTTTGCTGTTATTGACCAAAATGAGACAACTTTATCTTCGGAAGCCGTAAGAGAGCTTTCCATTCAAATTGAGCTCATTGACAAGAGGTACTCATCCTCTGATTTTGATGAAATTATACCATGTGAATATGCAACTGATTTAATTAAACATAATTTAAGTGCAGTGAGATTAGGAAAATCTGCAGTAGACAATATAAATAAATTTTATAGTCAGGATAAATCTTCGCCAAATTGGTCCTTGTCAAATTGGTACGCCTATGTATCAGATATTTCAAATGTATATTCATGCCTTAATTATTCTGCAAGAAAATTAGTTTCAATCAATGAAATGCTTGAATTAGGAAAACCGATAAAATAATATACTTAAAATGTTGAGTTGAGTAAATAATGAAATATTGTTTGCTCAATTCTTTTATTATAAATTAAAAGAATACACTAAAGAGAACAAATATTTAAATTATGAAGATTGGAGATACATTAAAGAAAATTAAAGAACAACCATCCACTGAGTGGAAAAAATGAAGATGATACATAAAAATGTGATTGAGAGTTAATTTTTACAGGAAGTTAAGGTAAAAAGAAGGTAATGTAACAGTTAACGAAATATTATATAAAAATATATAACATTCTTGAATTCATATAGTGTCCATGTTATAATATAATTCAAGAGGTGATATATATGAGATATTATTTAATAGGGGAATTTGCAAAATTAATAGGAAAAGAT
>DATESJ010000127.1:0-10819 GCA_035270885.1 Sedimentibacter sp.
CAAATAAACCATACACCACTGTTGATTGGGAGATGCATAAGGGAATGACAAGAGAATATCGCCTTTATAATGACAAAATCCCACTTACTTGTGAGGATTTATATGGGCATATTGATTTTGAACAGTATTCTTATGAATCAGATGAAGAAGACACCCCTTTGCTTCATAGAAGCAATTATTCTCAGACCCGTCCCCCAATGAAGAATGCTCCACCAGAGCTTGAATATAGTATATATAAACCTAAATTTGAATTTGTCAAGAATATTGTTGTATCCGATTTAGCAAAGATTGATGAATGGTCAGACAGAAAACTTGAAACCCTTGACAACAATATTTTTTCCACTGAAAAAGCCTTTACTTTCTATTACGAAGACCCAAACGGGAAACGGTTTAACGGTGAATATATATTAGTTTTTACTGATACAATAATTCATATTGATGCAGAAACACCTTTTACAGATGAGCAAGTTGAAATAGTTAAAAGCAAATTGTTAATTGGGCAACAATAAGGTTTAATAAATAACCTGTAGAAAAAGGTAATTGGATGTATTCCAATTACCTTTTTCATTTTCTTTCTCTAAGTCTGTTTAGTAACAGTTATCCTCTTCTCTTCATATTTCTTAAACTCTTAGGTTCTGACAAAATTTCAGAATATATAATACCTTTTAATAAGTCTTTCTTTAAGTCAAAATCTAGATTATTATACCTTGATCCTTTATATATATTAGCTTCCTTAATTCCTTCTATTTCCTCGTCTCCACCAATAGCATCAATTTCTAAACCTACAGGTTTAGGTGGCGCTTTTGGCTTTGTTGGAGCCTTTGTTTTAGGCGGATCTGAAAACATGGATGGTTGTGACGGTTGTACTGATTGTGTTGATTGTGTCGGACGTTCTAATCTTTGCCTTTCTTTTTCATTTTGCATCTCTTTTTCTAAGTCTTCCATAAATGTGCCAAAAACATTTTTTCTTCTTGGTTGAGTTATTCTTTTTTGGGTTTTCCCCTCATTGTTTTTATTATTAGCACTTCTAATAACAGCGGCTACTATACCCCAGATAACAAGAATTATCAGTCGTTCCATTTAATCACATCCTACAATTTATTGTTATCTTCTTTAGTTACTTTAGAAATAGAATCCCTCATATCTGTATCTGCTAATACATTTTTCATATTATAATAATCCATTACACCCATATTACCTTCTTTTAAAGCTGTAGCTAATGCCAATGGTACCTGCGATTCTGCTTCTACTACTTTTGCTCTCATGGCTTGGACTTCAGCAATCATTTCTTGTTCCTTCGCAACTGCCATTGCCCTTCTTTCTTCGGCTTTTGCTTGTGCAATCTTCTTATCAGCATCTGCTTGTTCCATTTGAAGTTTCGCACCTATATTTCTTCCTATATCTACATCTGCAATATCAATTGATAATATTTCAAAAGCTGTTCCAGAATCCAAACCTTTATCAAGTACTGTTCTAGATATACTATCAGGATTCTCTAATACATCTGCGTGAGTTGTAGCACTACCAACAGTAGTAACAATACCTTCACCAACTCTGGCAATAATTGTTTCTTCACCAGCTCCACCTACTAGTCTTTCAATATTAGCCCTTACCGTTACTCTAGCCTTTACAATTACTTCAATACCATTTTTAGCAACTGCTGATATATTAGGAGTCTCAATTACTTTAGGGTTTACACTTACTTGAACGGCTTCCAATACATTTCTACCTGCTAAATCTATAGCTGCTGCTCTTTCAAATATCAATGGTATATTGGCTCTTTGTGCTGCTATTAGAGCATCTACAAGTGTATTTACATTACCACCTGCTAAATAGTGAGCTTCTAATTCGTCAATGTTTAAATCAAGTCCTCCCTTTGTTGCTTTAATCATCGGGTTTACTATCTTACTTGGAACCACCCTTCTAAGCCTCATTCCAATAAGAGTAGATATCTTGACCCTAACTCCTGAGAAGAATGCTGTAATCCATAAACCAACGGGTACAAATGTAAAAAATACAATTAGCAGTATAATTATGAGAATTGCTAATCCTCCAGAAAAAATTAAATCCATATTAAATCCTCCTTACAAATATTTTTGATCCTTCAACTTTTACTACTTTTATCTTATCATTTCTAACTATAAAACCACCATCTGACAATGCGTCGTATTTGTTGCTTCCTATTTCAATAAAGCCAGAAGGTCTAAGTTCAGATAAGGCAATGCCTTCTTCACCTAATAAATGTTCCATATCTTCAGAAGGAATATATCCCTTATCCTTATGAAGTTCATTGCTTAAGATTACATTATTAAAAATTTTACTTCGATAACCTAATTTTACAAAAATTATTATTACAATTGTTGTCAATATTATGGCTATACTTAGTGATAATACAGCTACACGCAAATTAGCCATTGCCATTATTATTCCTACGACAATAGAAATTATCCCAGAAATACCAGGCAAGCCAAATCCAGGTACCATACCTTCAATGACTATTAGGATTAGCCCTATTACAAAAAACGTTAGGGATATCCAATTAGAATTACCAGCTAAAATATTGCCTCCAAAATATAAAGCAAAGGCAATTATACTTGCTATACCTCCCACACCAAAACCAGGAGTAAATATCTCCACTGCAATTCCAATAAATCCTATTGCTAATAATAAAGTGCTTAAAGTAGAACTCGAAATAGCTTTTGCGAGCTTAACTTGTAATCCCTCTTCTACTATAACAATTTCGCTTCCTTTAATATTAAAATTATCCAGTATACTTTCGTAATCATTCGCTATTAAATCAGCTATACCATATTCTAGAGCTTCATTGCTAGTTAAATTAATCAATTTACCTGTTTCATTAATACCTTCTATTTCAATGTCCTTATCTGCCATAGCTTCAATTATGTCAGAATTTCTACCCCTATACTGGGCAGTGTCTCTTAATATGGCTCTCCACATAGACAATGCTTTTTCAGTGTTTGGAATAGTTTCTGCAGATCCAATAGTGGCATTTTTTGCCATAACAACTCTTTCGCTTGCTATAGTAATAAGTACCCCTGCAGATTGAGCATTGTTGTTAACAAATGAGATAGTCGGTATATCTGTACTTATAATGGAATCCTTTATCTGTTGAGCCTGGTCAATTAATCCACCATAGGTATCTATTTCAAAAATTATAGCTTTTGCCCCTTGGTGCTCTAGTTCTTCTATTGTATTTTTTACATAATAATTAGTCGCTCTATTTATTTCGCCTTTAATTGGAACTACATATACTTTATCACCTGTATTAACTTCAGTTCCAAGGGCTATAGAACTAAGTATCAATAAGATTATCAAAACAATTCCAATCTTTCTTAATTTCATAGAATTATCACCTCCCTAATATATTACAAGTATCTCCCTTATCTTATACCCATATTTCTACTTTCTAAAATATATTATTTTCTTTTTTTTATTCCTATGCATCTGTAACGCCTATTTTTTCACACTAACTCTTTCACCCTTGATATAAAGACTACGCACTCAACGTGCATATCTTTGTCCCACAAAAGTTCTTGTACTTCCTGTCCATCTTTATATACGGGAAAATTAAAGGAAATAGATTTTAGTGGTACTTCGGTTTCACCACGAGGGTATATCTGAATTTCTTTAATCAAGGAAGATACTAAAGCTTTCCGTTCTTCATCATTAATTTTATCGTATACTCTTTCAAAATTAATCATTAGCTTATAAACATTATCCAAAGTAATTGCATCTCTTTCAACTGATTTCCGTCTTAGTTTCCCATCCTCAATCTTTTCTTCTAACTCAACCATTATATCATACAGGTCATTTAAGCGAATAGTCATATCATGTAACTTTCTCTCACGATGCCGAGCATCCTCTGGTAGGGTGTCGATTTCATTTTCTAAACGGGATTTATTCAAATCTACCTCCCGGAGTTTAGATTCGTAATTTTTTATTTCCTTATCAATTGTTGTAGTGTCAATTTGAGTACCTATTCTTGCTTTAACTTCCTTTGCAAATGTTTCATTACTGACCAATTCCCTAATTGACTCAATTACAAGAGGTTCTATTGTTGTTTTCTTTAGCATTGCTTTATAAGTACAACTTCTACCTGTAACTGCTCGTTTACGGCTACATACATAATAATACACTTCTTTGTATGTACCGTCTTTATTTGTCCAGGCATGTTTATTGGTGTACATAGGTCCCTTACAGATAGGACATTTTAAAATACCTGATAATAAATGTACACGATCTTTACCTATTTTTGAGGGTTGCTTTATTCCTGTTTCTATACGCTTTTCACGAACCTTATTCCATAATTCTTCACTTATTATAGCTTCATGTTTTCCATCAGCTAAAATATAATCTTCCTGCCAAGCTTGGCGATATTCATTTTTTGTACCTTTTATCTTTTCTCTTGCCCTTCTGCCAAAGGCAATCTTTCCATAATAAACAGGGTTGTCTAAAATCTGCCTTACAAAACTGCCACTCCATTCTTTAAGTTTTCCATTCTGTCTTTGAATCTTTTCAATACCTTGAAAGTTAAGATATTGTGCTACTCCACCATATCCCATATCTGTATTTGCAAATTTATCATATATTAGGCGAATAGCGTCGGCTTCCTTTTCTTGAATAAAAAGCATCTTATCCTTTAAATAATAACCATAAGGAGCAAATCCACCATTCCACCCACCTTGCCTTGCTTTTTCTTTACGTCCATTCATTGTCTGCTCAATGATATTTTCTCTTTCAATTTCAGCTACAGCAGAAAGAACTGATATTAGTAGCTTTCCGCTTGTCTGTGATGAATCAATCCCTTCTTCTATACATATTAGGTTTATTCCATAAGATTGTATGAACTCTAAGGAATTTAAAATATCAGACGCATTTCTTCCAAAACGTGATAGTTTATATACTAATACATAATCTATCTGTAATCCATTTTCGATATCTGATAGCATCTTCTTAAAAGCAGGTCTAGCCTCAATGGATTTTCCTGACTTCCCTGCATCTTCATAAATATCTACCACTACCATTTCTTCTCTGTCTGCAAAGCGATTTAAACTGGTTAGCTGACCATCTAAACTAAATCCATCAACCTGCATCTCTGTACTGACACGAGGATATAAAACACATTTCATTCCACTTCTACTCATAATCAAAACCTCCTTTTATTTAGGTAAACAGATGGAGAGTTTTCTATGTAATGTGCTGTGAAATTACACAGCACAATCTATTTCTTCTAAAATCTCAACTCCGTACTTCTCCACCACAGTTGCCAGTATGTTAATGAAAGTGTCATATTCTTTTGATTGCGAATATTTGGTTGCTTTTTTCGGAGAAGGATTTTTTATTTCAGTCCTCTTTTGTTCAGGTCTAATATTTTCCATCTGTAAACACCTCCGTGAATACATACCTCCAGTATAAATAGGTTCTGACTTTATGTGAATTGTGTCGATTTTCTCTCCAATCGCATCCAATTCTATATATTGATAAAAAAGAGTATATTTATAGGCCCTCCAATCCTAAACTGACTGAGAGAGCCTTATTGATCAAGATAATTTCTTCTTCGCTAATTCTACCTGCATATTTTTTCAAACGTCTTTTATCTATTGTAATGATCTGCTCAAACAAGACCATTGATGGAATTGATAATGTAGGAGAGAGGTTTAGTAGACAATGGGTAGGTAATCTAGCTTTGTAGTGAACATTACCTGTGATTACTGCTACGATAACTGTTGGACTAAACTTATTACCTATATTATTTTGAATGATGAGGACTGGTCGGTATCCTCTCTGCTCTGAGCCGATTCCATGACTCAGGCTGGCATAAAAAATATCCCCACGCATAACGCAGTCACTCATGCTTTTTCATCTCCTTTCCAGCTAAACTCTTTCTTTAAAACTATATGGTTAAACGAACGGCTGTTGGCACAGCTCCACGGGAATTTCACCCTTTCGACGGTCTGCCGAAACCCTACCCATTGCCTGCGACGCTTTTAACGCTCGGACGGTGGCTATAAGGGAGTATCATTATCCCATTTATATGTCCTCGCCTAACAAACTGCCATATTTGTTTTGTGGCTTGATATAGTTCGCTCGCTCTAAACAGAGATCATGGCGTATCAGCCACTTGGCTCGATATAAATGGAATGTATCCGTTTTACCTTATACTGCAAAGCCGTTATCTGGCTTGCTTTCTTTGTCAAGGTGCATTGGTCCAAGAAAACTATGGATAGGAAGTATGGAAAGGGGGTACATACTTCTCCATAGATTTATTTATTAAGCCGCATTAAAAGTTAAGATTTTGGTTATCAGTTTAGTTTCTAATCTACGGCGTAATACATCATCTACACATAAATGCGGATTGCCACCTTCGTCGTAAAATGTCCTCATAGACAATGCAGCTATATACCCTTCATAATGTTTTAGAACGGTATTGATAGCATCTACATCGCCATCAGAGGCTAATACAAGAACAGGGTAGGAAAGCAGGTGATTATTTCTTTTCTTGTTGCTCATAGATATCTACCTCCATAAATTTTTTTAACTTCTGTAGGGTACTCGTTCTTTGGTACTGAACAGTAGAACGTAGCATATTCAACTTGTCCCCGATTTCTCGGTCAGACAATTCAAGAAAATAGGAAAGCAAGATAATATCACGCTTGCGTTCTGGTAAACTTTCTAATGCCTCTGCAATAACACCATCAGCTACAATAACATCAAGACCTAAAACATTAAAAATCTGCTCAGTAACAAAGTATTTATCCTCTGTAAAAAGTTGTTCTATTTCCTTTACAAACAAATCGGAAAAGGATACTTCTTTATCACGCTAGCGTTTCAGCTCATCGTAATAATCTCTTGCTTCATATTTCAGTATCTTTTTGCAAAAGCTGTCAAATGCATGTTGCTTGCTTTGCTCATGGTTATTAGGTTTCACATTTTCACCCCCTTTCGGGTGGTGACTCCGCTGTTTCCCTTTCACCACTATTACGGTGAGAATTGCAAAACTGCCAAACTTTTCAGAAATATCTTTAAAAAAATTCAAATAAAATATAAAAATACCCGACTGAACAATTGTCAGACGGGTATTGGTATCCACTAATCTTTTTTATAAATTAAAAGTTTGAAAATGAATATAAAGAGAATAATTTTCTTTATAGTATCATTATCTATTAAACTAATTTTAATCTTTTTTGTAATATCTTTCTCACATTCAACGTGGTAATATTTAGATATTTGTATATATCATTTGCATTTCCGCCGCCTTGCATGTTATAAAATACTTTTATCCAATTGAATCCTCCTTTAGTTTTTATATGATTGGCAAACACCACATTATTATAACATTGAAGGCCTTTTTCTACTTGCAGCTAGAGCTTTTGAGTCTCACCTCACATAGATAGGTGGTTATTGTTAGTAACAATCATAAGTTGACCGAAAACTTCGTCTTTCTTGGCTTCTTATAATTTATTTTAATAGCTTTTTATAGGTGAATACATTTTGCTTTCTTCGAGCTTATTTCCATTCTCATCGTAAACCCTTCCAATTGTCTCAACTCTGTAGTCATATCCAGAATAAACTGCATAGGAACCGCTAACAATACATAATTTCATGTCTGAGCCATTCCATGTTTTTATTGTGGTCCAACCTTCAGATTTTAACTGTTGTAAATTTACTAAAACCGATACAGTATCGTTATTTTTTGAAGACACTGATCCTGTTGCACTACACACGCCATAAGTATTTATAGTTAATTCACTTCTCACCTTACTTAAATAATCCCATTGTATCCCGATAGTTGATGCAAATGCGTTTACTGATAAAGCAAAAATTAAAATAAATACCAAGGCAACTTTTAATATAGTTTTCATACTTAACTCCTTTTTTTATATGTGACTTTATAGTTCTTAAAATTTATTGATTTTAACAAATGCTTATGCAAAATCACCTCCTATATTTATATCGATATAGATATGTAATAATTTGTTATTAATTTTTATCTTTCATACATATAGACCATCCTTTTTATTAATTTGCAACATTATTTTTAGTTTTTCAAAAAAATATAAACTACTTTTTATGCCTCCGCAATTTTTATAATTTCTTCTTTCTCAATATCCTTCTTTTAAATATTGATTATCGCAATAATATTTCAAATTATATCGGTTAAACCTTCGGTATTGATTTTTTCAAACAAAAGACTCCAGCTTAGGGAGAAAAAAATTGACATCCTTGAAAAATTGAAAATCGTGCTATGTTTTTCTGACAAATAACTAAGCCATCAACACCACCCAATTACATTATAAATCCAGTACCCGTTTGTTATAATATATTCATAGGTATTTAAAAAGAGGAAAACAAAAGTTATCTAAGTCCTTTCAAATTTGTTACAAAATCCTGAGTCTTCTCAGAGCAATTGATTTCCAATAAACATAAGAACAAAAATATGCACTGGATAATAAATATAAAAAAAATATTTCATAGACTTTCCTTTCTTTCCATTGTATAAATAAAGCAATGGCAGAAATAAAATCATCCAGAATTGGTTCATATTAAAAAAATCAGTAAAAATCAAAATCGCAGATCCGTTCATTATATATGCTCCAATTAATGAAAAAAAAGAAAAGGAGATTAATATAATAATTTGTCCTTTTCTCTCCTTAATAAAATACCAACAAATTCCCATTAGTATAAATATAGGTGAATATGGCACAGTTAATACATTAGGAATAAAAATTGCATATATTGTTTCAAATTGACTTTTAAGTATAATTAAAATTATTGGTAACAAAGTAATTATAATTCCTATAATTAAGTACATAAATAGTTTTCTTTTATCGTTTTCCTTTTTGAAGTTTATTATATTTTCTATAACCCAAATATATATAACCGTATAAACAAACGTGGACAAAATGCTAAATTGATCAGATGTTAAAAACCAATCCCTACCAAATGTAGATGAAAGTAATGTTAACAAACATATTAATATATGGGCGATATATAAGCGAAGTGCAAACTTCAATTTACTTTTTTTATGTTGACTACTATTTACAACCACATATAAAAATAGGGGTGCAGCAATACGCCCTATTATTCTAATAGGATGACTTCCTATGCCAGAATTTAATATATACATCCCAACATGGTCTAACGTCATGAAAAAAATTCCTAACAATTTTAACTGAAAGCTGTTAATGCCTTTTTCTATACTATTTTCTTTTATCATTTATTACACTCCTATAAAATGATTTACTTATATTCCACAAATAAGCAACCTTATAACAACAACTAAAATTAGATGTTGCAAAAATAAATACAAGCATTATAAAATATATTGCTTGTATTTATTTGCTTAGTATACAATTTATATTTCAAATTAAATATTTTTATATAATTATTAAGTATACAGTTAATATTCAAACCATGTTTTTAAAAACTGAACACTTTTCTATAATATTTTAAAACTAATTATTTTTTACTTATTATTCAAATGTACCAGTTACTGAATAAGGGTTCCCTTGAGGATTAGAGTTAAACCTAAAGTAGTAATTTCCGCTTTCTGATTTTCCATCAAGATCCGAAACCTTAATAGTTACTGTTTCTTCTTCACCTGCGTTAATGGTCCATGAACTAACGGCAGTTGCAAAAATTATTCCCTTGTGCATTAAATCAACCTTAATTCTATTAGCAGAACCTGCCTTTATTGTAAATGTTCTACCTACTACATCTGAAAAGTAATAATTTGAAAACAATTCAAGCTTTTGAGAACTACCATTAAAGATAATAATTTTTTAAACATAGCCTTTTCTCTCTTTCTTCTCATTTTTTTATTTAACGTTTTTTACCATATGTGATTCAAAACCGGAAACTTTAAAACTAGTTGTAAGTTAAATGATAACATATAAATATTTTATCGTTAATTCGTTGATTGCATCAATAATATCACATTTTCATAGCGGATACTTATTCCATAATTTTTCCCAAACCATCCAGAAGAACTTTTCTCTTAACTTAAATACCGCAAATATTTAAAAGCTTTATTAAACCAATGGAATCACACTCCTTTCATAAATAGATGCTATAAAGTATTATTAGTCCTTAGATATATAACAAATTATTAGTATTTAAGCTCTCATATATATAGACCATTCTTTTTTTAAATTTGCAACAATATTTTTTAATTCAATTAATTTCTTTATAAACAAGCCCATATATAGAAAAAGCTGTTACACTTATTTCATAGTGTACCAGCTTCGTAATTTGTTATTAAAGTTTCAAAGGACGATTTTATAATATGAATGATATTATTTTTTAAATTTTTTTAAAAAAATAAAAGGTGTATAGAGCTTTTATTTTTATATAAACTACCTTTTTATGCTTTTTGCAATTTTTATAATTTCTTCTTTCTCAATGTGTCCTTCTATTATGAAGATGTATTCATCCGATTTAAAAACCAAAATTCTATATCCATCCTTACTGAATATACTTCCTTCTAATCCATTAATAAGTACACTTGTTTCTGTTGTGTTTTCCGTGTTGATTCCTGCTTTTGAATTCTTATCAAAATAGCTGTAAATAAATATTTCGTCGTTTTTATTTATATATGATATTTCAACTCCGCCATCATTAATAAACGTACTATTAATTTCATAACCTTCTGGCAAATAATGAGGAAAGTATTTTTCATTTAACTCCGTTGGCACAGAAATATTATTATTTTCCGATAGTGATATTAGCGAAAACTTCTCTTTTTGCTCTATAATGAAATTTATAACCGTTATTTTAAATGCATCTACTGTAGTAAATG
>DATESJ010000128.1:0-2840 GCA_035270885.1 Sedimentibacter sp.
TTCCAATTCTCTTACTTTTGTTCAAATATTTGCCATGTATTATATTTTGTATGCCGTCAATAATAAGTTTAGAAAGTCATTAAATGATTTTCGATAAAAATTTAATCATTGTAAAATGGTTGACCTGAATTTACATAGAAGTATTCAGGTTCAAAGGGCCCAAAAGTTATTTACCAATTTAGTATAATATTACATGATTAAATTAAACCTAATTGACAATAATAACAATACATCAGAAGAAAGGAGAACAAAAAAATGGCATCAAACAACAGCGGAAGCAACAACATAGTAGTTCCTGAAGCAAAACAGGCACTTAACCAGATGAAAACTGAAATAGCTAATGAATTAGGCTTAACAAATTATGAACAAGTAGACAAAGGAAACCTTACTGCAAGACAAAATGGTTATGTAGGTGGTTACATGACTAAGAGATTGGTTGAAATGGCTCAAAGACAAATGAGCGGCGGCGGACAGTTTAAATAAAGATAAAAAATTGGTGGATGTATATCCACCAATTTTATTTTTTTCTTAAGCTTTATTAGCTATTCTTTCCTTTTTTAATTCTTCAATCAATAAAGGAACTACTTTAAAGATGTCTCCTACTATACCAACATCTGCAACTTCAAATATTGGTGCTGTTTCATCTTTATTTATTGCAATTATGAAATCAGATTCTTCCATACCTGCCAAATGCTGAATTGCTCCTGAAATACCGCATGCGATATAAAGGTTTGGTCTAACTGTTTTTCCTGTCTGACCAACTTGTCTATCTTTTGGCACCCAACCAGCGTCAACAGCAGCTCTTGATGCGGAAATAGTACCGCCAAGAATGTCTGCTAATTCTTCAAGCATTGGATAGTTTTCAGGACCGTGCATTCCTCTTCCGCCGGATACTAATACTTTAGCATCTTCAACGTTCATTCTTTGTTGAATTATTTTTGTAACTTCTAATATTTCAACATTAATACATTCAGCTGGAATTTCTAATTTATATTCTTCGATATTTACTGGATTAGCTTCTGATGCTTTTAATGCCTGCATAACTCCCGGTCTTACAGTTGCCATTTGTGGTCTTGTATCCGGACATGCTATTGTAGCCATTAAGTTTCCACCAAATGCTGGTCTTGTCATCATTAAGTTTAATTTTTGAGGATCTTGATCATCTGGTTCAATTGTTAAACCAGTACAGTCAGCAGTTAATCCTGCTTTAAGTCTACATGCTACTCTTGGTGCCACATCTCTTCCCACTGCAGAAGCACCATAAAGTACTATTTCTGGTTTTTTGTCTAATATTATATGATTTAAGGCATATACATATGGTTCTGTCATATATAAATCAAGAACTTCATCATCAACATATATTACTTTGTCCGCACCTGCTTTGCATAACTTTTTCGCTTCATCCATCATATCTTTTCCAAGCAAAACAGCAGTTACAGTTGTGTTTAAATCTTCTGCTAATTTTTTACCTTTGCCTACAAGTTCAAAGGCTACTTTTTCTACTTTTCGGTCTCTTTGCTCAGCAAAAACAAAGATACCTTTATATTCAGAAATGTTCATTTTGTCCTCCTCCTACTAAATAATAAATTTTTCTTTCATTTTGTCAAGTATCAGTTCAGCTGATTCTTGAGGTTCTAAGCTGAATATCTTACCTGCAGTTTTTGCACCTTTGGTAAATGATTTTTTAACTTTTGTAGGAGAACCTTTTAATCCGATTTCATTTAAATCAACATCTAGATCTTTTACTGTCCAAACTTTTACCTCTTTACTTCTAAAAGCATCAAATATTCCACCTGGAGTCATATAACGAGGTTGGTTTAATTCTGCCAAAGCTGTAATTAAGCAAGGTAATTTTGTTTTTAATGTGTGATATCTGTCTTCATATTGTCTTTTAACAATAATGTGATCTCCATCAATTTTAATTTCTTCAGCATAGCTTATATTAGTTAATCCTAAATGTTCAGCTGTTTCAGGTCCAACTTGAGCAGTATCTCCATCTATAGCTTGTCTTCCTGTGATTATTAAATCATAGTCTAATTTGCTAAGTGCTGCAGCAAGAGTTCTTGAAGTTGCTAATGTATCTGCTCCTCCAAATGCTCTGTCTGTAATTAATACTGCTTCATCTGCTCCCATTGCCAATGCTTCTCTAAGTGCTAAATCAGCCTGAGGAGGTCCCATTGATATTGCTGTTACGTGTGCGCCATTTTCTTCTTTAATTCTTATTGCTGCTTCAAGACCTGCTTTATCGTCAGGATTTATTATGCTTGGTACGCCTTCTCTTATTAGTGTGTTAGTTTTTGGATCTATTCTAACCTCTGTTGTATCAGGCACTTGTTTAATACATACTACTATATTCACTGTCATTGCCTCCCTATTTCAACATATTTGCACTGATAACCATTCTTTGAACTTCTGAAGTTCCTTCGTAGATTTCAGTTATCTTAGCATCTCTCATCATTCTTTCAACTGGATAATCTCTTGTATATCCATATCCACCGTGAAGCTGAACAGCTTTAGTTGTAACTTCCATTGCTGCTTCTGCTGCAAACAATTTAGCCATTGCTGCATCTACACTGTATGGTTTTCCAGAATCTTTAGTGCATGCTGCTCTGTAAACCAAAAGTCTTGCTGCATCAACTCTAGCCTGCATATCAGCTAACTGGAACTGAGTGTTCTGGAATTTAGCTATTGATCTGCCGAATTGTTTTCTTTCTTTAACATATTTAACAGTTTCATCTATAGCACCTTGTGCAATACCAAGTGCTTGAGCAGCGATTCCAATTCTTCCTGAGTCAAGTGTCTTCATTGCGATTTTGAAGCCTTGTCCTTCTTTTCCAAGA
>DATESJ010000129.1:0-4116 GCA_035270885.1 Sedimentibacter sp.
CACACTCAAAAAGGAAAAGCAAAAATATTGAAACAATGTACACTTCCTTTAACTGCTAAGGAACAGGTTGATATTATAATTACTGAAATGGCTCTTATAAGAGTTACAAAAGAAGGTTTAGTTCTTGAAGAATTAGGACCTGAAGCAACAGTTGAAGATGTTGTAGCTGCAACAGAAGCAAATTTAATTATTTCACCAAACTTGAAACGCTTCGGAATAGAAGAATAATTAAATAGTTCCATATAAAAAACAGGAGATTTGATTTTCTCCTGTTTTTTTGTTTGTCATCCTTCAACTAAATCCCGGCTGGTTTTACTTTTAAAGTAAGAGTTAATTTAAGTTCTTCTCCATTCCTTAAAATTGTAAATTCTGCTTTTTCACCATCTTGATAATCATATAGTTTTCTTTTTAATTCGGACATAGTTTCAATCTTTTTACCATCTATTGCAATTACTACATCATTAGGTTGTAGTCCTGCTTCTGAAGCAGGAGAATTCTTCATGGTTTCTATTATAACAACACCATAATCTGCAAACAAATCTATTCCATAGCCCATTTCGTATGTTTCAACATCTATACCGGATATGCCTACATATACTGTTGAAAATGACCCATCTCTAATTATTTGCTCTATTATTGGTTTTGCGGTATTAATTGGTATTGAAAAGCCTAGGCCTTCAGCGGAACTCATTTTAGCTGTATTAATTCCTATTACCTGGCCTTTGGCATTAAACAATGGTCCACCACTATTTCCTGAATTTATTGAAGCATCAGTTTGAATTAATGGTTCAATAACTGTTCCATTTTCAAAAGCTATAGACCTGTTAAGTCCGCTTATTATCCCTTGGGTAACAGTTCTTTCAAGATCTAAGGTCATTGGATTACCAATTGCTACTGCAGGCTCTCCAACCATTAATTTATCAGAATCACCTAATTCAACTGCCGGAAGTCCTGTCATATTTATTTTTACAACAGCCAAATCTAATGTTGTATCATACCACAATACTTCACCTACTTGGGTTGAACCATCTATTAATGAAACTGTAATACTTTTATATTGACCGTCACCTATAACATGGGCATTTGTAACAATGTATCCGTTGGAATCTATTATAAACCCGGATCCCATACTTTGTGCATTTCTTGTTTGGGGACCCCAATAGGTATTAATCTCCTGCTCAACCAAAGTCGTTATTCCTACAACTGATTTTTGTGACTTTTCAGTAACTGCTGCTGCAAAATAAACATCATCAGTTAAACTAATACTAACGTCTTGGGCACTAATTGATGATTCAGGTACCTTTTCTTTGGCTGCTGCACTTAACATATTTGCTGTCATATAACTGCCGGACAGACCTCCGATTATTGAAGCTATCAATGCAACAGCAATGTACCCCATAAGAGGTTTTCTTCTGCGTTTTTTTGGTTTTCTAATTTCAGATTCTCTCATATTATAATTAATATTACTTGAGACTTCTTCCCTTAGAATATTCCCATTCAATATATTTTTTTGTTGATTTTCATTTTCAAAATCATTTTCATTTTTAGAATTAATTTCATTTACGTAATTACTGTCATTTGCAAAATTATTTTCTTTTTCAGAATTGTTTTCATTTACGAAATTATTATCATTTAATCTTTCATTATCATCCATAAATATCGCTCCTTTATATGTAAATTATAATTTACTTAATAATAGAATTATATCCTTCTTTTCTTTATTGAAACTTAAATTCATAATACTTTTATATCAAATTATCTAAAAACTTAACATTCAGCTGAGCTAAGATAATTTACTTCAATTTTACCAGGTACTTTTTTATCATTTTTTCAGGATGATATGATTTTTTTGCTTTTCTTAATCCTTCATTGCCTGTGTCTTCCTGTCTATTTACAAATTCTGTATCTTGAAAACTTTCCACTAAAAATTGTTTGTTTAAAAAAGCATAAATACCCTTATATGCTATTTCGCCTCTTTCTACATGAATAAGAGCCATTTTATCATTTACTTTTTCACCAACTGCAAAACCTGCTAAATCTCCATCAACATAAATAGCAATAGAATTTAAATCAAAAAAATGCAATTCCCTAAACAAATCCTTAATAGCATCTATTTCCATAAGCATTTCTTTATCAACTGTTACAGCAACTTCTTCGTGCCATTTATGTAGCAAATCCATACAATCGCTTTTCACATTTTCATTATTTATTGTTTTTATGTCATAGCTATATGTTTTTAAGAAAGAATTCACATGATTTTTTTTGCTATGATATTTTTTTCCCTTAAGTTCGATTAAATCCTGAGTATTATATATGTATTCTGAGTCATCAATATCTTCAACAATATCAATAGAAAAATCCGTATATTTTTTTAAATCATCTACAAATTCATCACCCACATCCCCAAATAAATAATCTCTATCTGTGAATTCTAAATTTCTTTTAATAAGTTCATCTATAATACTTGTTAAATTATCCTTCTTGTAACCAAAAAACTGAGCATAAAATGTTCCTTTGCCTTCTTCGTTTTTTTCAATTATCAATACGTCATCTATTACTGCATATTTAATATTATTTAGCTTTCTCCACATGTACAAGGATGAAAACAAATATTCATATGAATCCAATTTACTTTTATCGATATATTTTTCTATTATTTCTTTATCTTCCAGGGTTAAGCTCTTGAAACTTAAAATGACAACCATCTCCTTATATTAATTCGCTTACATTTAATAAACATTCTTTACATAAAATATACTAGCATACAATAAAAAAATTTCAATATAAAACTAAATTTATTTTTTAAAGTTACTTGACAAAATGAAGTTACTTTGTTATATTTAAAAAAATGTGTAGGGGGCTTTATGGGAGGAAATAATTTAACAACTAATATCAGTATTCTCTTGGTTTTTATGGAAGGGTTTTTATCTTTCTTCTCTCCATGCGTTCTTCCTTTAATCCCTGTATATATAAGTTACTTAGCAGGTAATGGAAGAAAGATTAACAATGACGGCACTATTGTTTATGAAAGAAAAAAGGTTTTTTTTAACACATTATTTTTTGTTTTGGGTATTTCCAGCGTATTTTTTCTATTAGGATTATCATTTTCAGCTTTAGGTTCCTTTTTTAATAAAAATAGTGATTTATTCAGCAAAATTGGTGGTATAATAATTATTATAATGGGTTTAGTTCAGCTTAATGTAATAAAATTAAACTTTCTTAAAATGGAAAAAAGAATACACTTAAATATTGATACTGTAAAAATGAATCCTGCATTAGCTTACATAATGGGCTTTACATTTAGCTTTGCATGGACACCCTGCGTAGGACCTGCATTGTCTTCGGTTTTAATATTGGCCTCAAATTCAGGCAATGCATTTACAGGAAGTTTATTGGTATTAATTTATACATTAGGATTTGTAATACCTTTTATAATTTTAGGTATGTTTACCACTGAAACATTAAACTTCTTTAAAGAGAAAAGAAACTTAGTAAAGTATACCATAAAAATTGGCGGAATTATTCTAATAATAATAGGAATTATGACACTGACTGGTACATTTACTACTATAAGCAGGATTTTAGCTTTTTGAGATGCCCTAACCCTATTTTTACGACTGAAAGGAGAGAAAAATAGCGGTAGGTCATTCGCACAGAATTCCCAAAATATGCAACCAAAGGGAGCAAATATTTTGGTGAATGAGACTGCGTGATACTCCAACTCTGTTTTTACTATGAGGAGATGAAATGAAACAATATAGTTTAAACTGTAATATAGCTCAAACTTTAAACATAATAGGTGACAGGTGGTCCCTTTTAATACTACATCAAATGTTTTTAGGAAAAGAAACATTCAAGGAAATTCAAGATAGCCTTGAGGGAATTCCCACAAACCTACTGTCTGAGAGATTAAAAACATTAGAGGTGGATAATTTGGTTAAAAGAAGCATATATCAATCACATCCCCCTAGATACAACTATATTCTTACTGATAAGGGTTATGATTTGGAAGATGTATTTAACAGTTTTATATTGTGGGGCCAAAAACATTTGAACAAATGTCATAAAAAACTAGTCCATGAAAAATGTAGCTCAGTAATTGAACATAGATATTAT
>DATESJ010000130.1:0-15203 GCA_035270885.1 Sedimentibacter sp.
ATAGTTTTTCCTACAATAATATAAATATTCTTTCAAAATCAGCGAATAATTTCTAAAAAAGGTCTAAAAAAGTCTTTTTAATTTGTCAGAATTTGTAATTGACTCTATGAATTAATAGTGCTATAATTGTAAAAAATAATCTTTAACACGGTACCGTGATGCCGTCAAGATTGCATATCCATATAACTTTTTGTGCATATTTCCTTGGCGGTCGGTCTAGGATTTTTTAATTATATGGAGGTATTTATGTCAACAAAAAATGAAGTTTTTGGTTATTTGCCGGACGAGCGTCCACCCCTTATTGGTCTCATTTTCTTTGCATTACAACAAATAGTGGTAATGTTCCCTGCAACTGTATTAGTTGCACTTATTACAGGATTTCATGTTTCTACTACAATATTTGCCAGTGGCTTGGCAACATTAGGATTTATACTTATCACAGGAAAGCAAATTCCTCTCTACTATGGTTCAAGCTTTTCATATATTGCAGCAATAGCATCAATTATGAGTGCTGAACAATTCGCTTTATATTCTCTAAATGATAAAATTTCAATTGCACAATTTGGTATAATAATGTCTGGTTTTGTATCTATAATTGCAGGATTTGTAATTCAAAGATCAGGAAAAGACAAAATCGACAAAGTTCTCCCTGCAACAGTAACAGGAAGTATAGCTATAATTATAGGATTGTCTTTGGCAGCTAATGCAATGACAAATGCAGCATCATTTCCTGAAGTAGCTATAAATAATCCTTTTGCATCCAGCTGGGCGTGGGTTATAGCCTTGGTAACATTATTATCAACAATTCTTTATTCAGTATATTTAAAAGGAAGACTAAGTCAGCTTCCAATATTGTTCGGTCTCTTGACAGGTTATGCTGCTGCGCTTATAGTAGGCGGAATATCAGGAATTCCTTTTGTAACATTTAATACTATCCAATCAGCAGGAGTATTAACTCTTCCAATATTCACATTTCCTAAGCCATCCTTAACAGCTATAGTAGCAATTATGCCTATTGCAATAGCCACAATACCGGAATCTACAGCACATGTTTATCAATTAGATATTTATGTAAATGATTTGGCGAAAAAGAAGGGTGTAAAGAAAAAATATGATATAGAAAATAAATTAGGATTAAACCTTATAGGTGATGGAATAGGCGACATAATTTCCGGATTTATAGGAGGTCCTGCAGGAACAAACTATGGCGAAAATATCAGCGCTATGGCAATATCCAAAAACTTCTCAGTATATGTATTGATGTTAGCGGCAGTTTTGACAATGATTATTTCATGCTTTACCCCATTAATCAATATAATATACTCCATTCCAACATCAGTAATCGGAGGATTATCAATTTATTTGTTCGGAGTTATTGGAGCACAGGGTATAACAATTATGATAGACAGAAAAGTTGACATGTTCAGCTCTAGAAATTTAGCAGTAATAGCCGTAATTTTAATAGTAGGACTTGGTGGAAGTTTCGGATTTGAAGGTGGTATGATTCCAATGTTTGGTATTCAGATACCTGCAATAGCAACAGCAGCTGTAGTTGGAATATTTCTCAACCTCATGCTTTCTATAGGCGAAAAATAATTTAACTTGAGTCATCAATACAAGATTCTTCTGATAATCTCTGAAGAATCTTTTTTGATGAAAAAGTTAGTACTCTAAATCATAAATAGAATTATTACCCATATTATAGTATATAGTTATAAATGGTTATTGTTTTTTTTATAACATATTTTTTTATAGACAAACGAATTCCTATATAGTATAATCATTTTAATAAAAGCGATTACAAAACTTATTAAAGTGCATACGTTTGCAATTTTTTCTTTTAAAGGAGGTGTCTAAATATAATAAACTTTTAGTTGGTGTACTTAAAAAAAGCTTTTATAGAAAGATAAGTGGCATAATTTATATTTGTTAATGAGAAGGGGAGGTATAATTATGAACAAAGAAGACAGAGGTCAATGGGGCAGTAATTTTGGTTTCTTAATGGCAGCGGTTGGTTCAGCAGTTGGCTTGGGTAATATTTGGGGATTCCCGTACAAAATGGGAGCGAACGGAGGATTTGCATTTTTATTAGTATACTTAGTATTAGTTGCTTTTGTTGGAATTGCTACCATGTTAGGAGAGTTAGCTTTAGGTCGAAAATATGGCCAAGGAGTTATAGGTACCTATAGGTTAATTTCTAAGAAATATGTATGGATAGGCTGGTTAGGATTTTTATCAGGATTCTTTATTTTGGGTTTTTACAGCGTATTAGGCGGCTATACACTGCGCTATACATTCGGTTTCTTATTGGAGATGTTTAGTGCCGGTGCCGGCTTTGGAGGAATGGGCAGCGGTGAATTCTTCGGCTCTTTCATAGTTAACAGCGGTGGTAATCTGCTATTTCATTCAATCTTCATGGTAACTACAATTGCTATAGTAATGGGAGGAATTTCAAGCGGTATTGAAAAGTTTACTAAGATAGCAATGCCTGCATTATTTGGGATGCTCGTTATAGTAATTATTAGAAGTCTTACCTTAGAAGGAGCTTTTGTAGGTGTGGAATTTATGTTTGCACCAAACTTTGCTGCTTTCAAGGAAATAGGTTTTATGAGAGTTCTTAAAACAGCAGCAGGCCAGATGTTCTTCTCCTTATCATTAGGTATGGGTTGTATGATAACTTACGGATCTTACCTAAGCAAGAGTGAAAACTTAGAGAAAAATGCTTTGATTATTCCTATAGCTGACTCAATATTTGCATTGTGTGCTGGTTTAGCAGTAATGCCTGCAGTAGGTGCATTTGTATATCAAGGAGTTGAAGGTATTAATTTCGGAGCAGGCCCTGGTCTTTTATTCGTAACATTGCATCAGGTATTTAGTGTAGGTATGGGTGGCTTTATAGGTAACCTATTTGGAGTAATTTTCTATTTCCTAGTGTTCATAGCAGCTATAACATCAGCAATTTCTCTATTGGAAGTTTGTACAGCTTTCTTTATTGACAAAAGAGTTGAAAAAGGGCAATCTCCAAACAGAAAAGCTATTACAATTGGAACTGGTTTTGCAGTTTTTGTTGTAGGTGTTCTTGTATGTCTTGATGGACTTGGTTCAGGTGTAGCAGGCGGTGCTTTAATAGATCCTCCTGGAGTATTGTTAGGAATGACAGATATTCGTACTGCATTTGCATCTTGGCTTGACTTTTATGACATGATTGCTGAAGGAATATTTATGCCTCTTGGTGCAATCCTAATGTCCTTAATAATTGGTTGGGTTATTTCTACTAAAACAATCAAAGAGGAAGTGGAAGCTTCACCTGGTGTTCAGATGGTAGCTTACAAGTTCTGGGATATATGCTTTAAATTTATTGTTCCAATAGGAATGGCTTTCGTATTATTAGGCCAGTTGGATGACTTCTTTGTATTAGGAATTTTCTAAAGAGTATGATAGATATTAAAAAGAGCGGGGTATCCGCTCTTTTTTTACTAAAATTTTGAGAAACCAAATCCATATACTTCTTGTACTGTTCTTACCATTACAAATACATTAGGGTCAATAATCTTAAGTTGCTTTTTTAATATGTAGTATTCTTTTCTGTCAAGTACTGTTACAACTATATCTTTTTCGTCATTAGTATAACCGCCTTCTGCCTTGTAAAGAGTAACTCCTCTATCTAATCTATCGAAAATATATTGCTTGATTTCATCATACTTTTCAGAAATAATTACAACTTCATTTTTAACAGAGAAACCATCAAGGAAATAATTCACTACGATTCCGTTTAAAAACCATCCAAAGGCTCCAACTATTCCTGTTTGAACACCATAAGTGAAAAATGCAAATGCTACTACTATTACATCTGCTGCCATTAAGCCCTTTCCTAAATCCATGTTAAAATATTTATTTAGAATTTTAGCAATAATATCTGTACCACCTGTTGAAGCATTTTGATTGAAAACTATAGAAAGTCCAATTGCGGATATTACTATACCGCATATTAGGTTTAATAATATTTCATCAGTTACAGGAGCTGTTACCGGGAAGAATGTTTCCATCACATACATGAATAATGATAAAAATATTACTGAAAATATTGTTTTTCCTCCAAATTCTTTACCTAAGAAAATAAATCCAATAGTAAATAAAACAATGTTTAGAGAAAAGTTAATAATGGAAATAGGTATATCAATATAGTTATTTAAAACAATTGACAGACCTGATATACCTCCTGTAGCTAAGTTTTCCGGAACCATGAAATAGTATACTCCTACAGCTACGAAGAAGGAGCCTATTGCTATAAATATATATTCTTTTATTGTTTGTTTGTTTATTTTAACCACCTCATTTGCTTTTAAGTATTTTATCATTCTGATTTTAGTGTTTTACTCATTAAATCTCTTCCAATTACAGTGTTTGTGAAAATTTTTCTTGCACTTTCTATATATTCTGCAGGAAATGGCATTGAAGGACTAAAATGTGTCAGCCATAGTTCTTTTACGTTTGCATTTAAGGCTATATTTGCAGCTTCCGAATAAATCATATGCATTTTTTCAACAGCACCTGAAAGCATTTCATCATCACCGTACATTCCTTCGCAAATAAATATGTCAGAATATCTTACAATTTCAGCAATTGATTTTACAGGTCTAGAGTCAGTTACATAAGAAATTTTAATAGGATTTCTAGGACTGCCCAAAACCATATCAGGAGTAATTGTTTTATTATCAACAACAACTTTTTCACCCTTGTGAAGAAGTCTCCAAAAGTTTACAGGAATATTTAGTTTTTTTGCTTCTTCAGGCTGAAAATGAGGCTTTAATTTAAGCTCTAAACTGTAGCCCAAGCAATTTATATGATGTTTTAAGGGTATAGATGTTATGTTTAAACCTATTTGACTGAACTCTTCACTCTTTGAATCGTGAAGTTCTGAAATTCTAACTTCATAAGGAAGATAACCGCAAACTACTAAAAGAGAGTTTATTATTTTTGTACTTCCTCTTGGGGCTATAATATTTAAAGGATCTGTTCTGCCATGGTTGCCGATAGTTAATAGTAATCCCGGAAGACCTGTAACATGATCTGCATGGCAATGAGTTATTAATATAGTTTCAATTTTGTTTAAACTAATTTTTCCCTTTTGAAGTGAAATTTGAGTACCTTCACCACAATCTATTAGTATAGCTTTACCATTATATTCAATATGGCATGAAGCTAAATATCTACCGGGTAGGGGAACCATACCGCCTGTACCTACTAAAGTTACATTTATCATTTCTTTATCACCTTTTGTTTGAAGTAATATCATTATACATAGTAATGCTAATTTTTTCAATAATTATGTAATAACTAACATTCCAATGCATATTATAACAGATATTATTCCCTGAATAAATCTATAAAAAATATAATTTCCTATATTAAAGTTAAAGTCATTTGTAACAGCCACTGTTTGAAATATTACGGATATACCGGAAAAACTTATAAGAAAATTGATTATTATTAATTTTATATCCAAGGGTAGAGTGGAGGAGGCAGTAACGCTGCAGCCGTTAGCAATTTCAAGAACTCCTACTGATACAGAATGTATTATATCACTTACCTGTGTGCTAAATGTAAAATGTTTCGAAACTTCAATTAGGATATTTTCAAAGAAGTTGGAAAACACCGAGAAAATTACAATTACCCCTCCAATTGACATTATAGAAGTAATTGATTTATAAATTGAAGAATTAAAAGCATCATAAAAAGATATAGATTTTTGTTTTTTTTCTTTTGTAAGAGTAGAGTTGATATCACTTTTTTTCAATATTATACCAATGAGCACTGCGCTTACTAAGTGGGGTAGAACAATATATTTATATAAATTGAAATCACCAAGCATTGAAAAAGCCACTGCTCCTGCCATAAACTGAAAACTGCAGTTGTTGGTGAAAACAACCAATGAATTTGCTTGGAAAGAGTCTATTCTTTTGTAAGAAGCCATTGAATTCACTGTCATTGCTCCGGAAGGATAACCTACTACAAAGCTTATAAAATAGGGGATGAATGCATACTTGCTATTAAAAATACGTCTTGATACAAAGGATAACCTATCTGAAATTCTATATAAAAAATTATATTGAAGCAATATATTTGATAAAATAGACATAGGAAGAAGGTATGGAATCATGTTGTTAACCCATATTTTTAGACCGTTAAAAACACCTTCAGACACAATGGCCGGCTTCATAACAAATAAACATATTATAAATAAAATAAATATAGGAATAAAATTTCTTTTAAACATAAAAACACCCCCTACTTATTTTATTGTCCACGGGGCGTTTATATGTCTACATAAACTGCATTTTCGGTATATTCACTGTTTATTTTTCGGTTCTTTAGTGGTAAGTAATATATATTTGATGATCTGTTTGTAATATTAAATATAGGAAGATTCTCAGGTCTTAAATTATACTTTTTATAGTCTGAATATCTGTTAATAACCTTAATTTCCTTGCTTGTGGCATATTTAATTGCTTTTCTGCCATTATTGTTAAAAGAAAGCACCTTAAGATAGGAGTAATTGGTTGACATAATTTTAATTATGTCAACCAATTTTATATCAAGTAAGATATTTAGAAGACTTCTTCTTAGTTTAGAATAAGTATAACGCTTTGATTTAAGAGACATTATCAAATCATCAATATTTTCATGCTTATATACTTGAGATAGAATTTTGTTTTCTATACCTTCTTTAATTTCAAAAATACTCTTTAAATCTTCTGTATTTATTATTTTATAGTACAAATAATCCAAATAATTGTTCAGTGTATTGTAATTCTTATGTTCTGTATAGAATTTTTCAATCATTTCAATACTTTTCTGTGTAAGATTAAGCTTATTATATGAACCATCCATAATGGTTTTTCTTATGGCACTTGCACTGTGGAAGGGTCCTGAAATTTCAGTATCATTGTGATTCATGCCCAAACGTTTCACAGGATAGTAGTCTAAGTTCATATTAAGTTTTATGGCGCTTTTTATATATTCAATAGCCAAAACATTGTTAGGTGAATAAACGGCTTCTGCTTCATTCCCAAGTACAGATTTAAGAGCATTTGACATAGCATTGGGATAAGACAATCCTTTTTTCATTTCTATCTTAATAGAATTATTAAATTCAGGTAATAGCTGCAGCTGAGCAATTTGTTCTAAAAGTTTGACATTATCATTTTCACAGCCAAAGCTAATTGAATCAACATGCAATTTACTTAATTCATTTATTGCTGCAAAGGCAAACATTTCTGCATTTTGACATGAAAAGGGCATAGGGAGTTCAATAACAATATCTGCACCACCATAAATTGCAGATTCTGCACGTTTGAATTTATCTATAATTGCCGGTTCTCCACGCTGTACATAATTTCCGCTCATAACAACTGCTAAACAATCGCAGCCTGATAATTCTCTTGCCATTTTTAGCTGATATTCATGCCCTGCATGAAAGGGATTATATTCCGCCACAACACCTGTAATTTTCATATTCATATCCTTAAATATACTTTAGCTTTATCTTAAATATAAATGACACTAATGTCAAATACAAAATTTATAAATTTTTTTGCCTTATTGGAAGAAAAATAAAAATTTTTTGCCAAAAGCATTAAATATTCTCAGCTATATAAATTCACTAAAAGCAGATAATAATCTTAGCTTAATAAGCTAAAAAATTTGAAAAGGATGATAAAAGAATGAACAATTTTAATAGCAATCAAAATTATAATTTTTCCAACAGTCTTAAACAGTTTGAATTAAATGAAGCTAAGAAAAAAATGGGTATAAACCAAATGCAAGGACAAATGCCAGCTATACAGCAGCAACAGTCAAATCAAATAATCAATCAAAATCAACAAAAATTTAACACCCTCTTCTAACCAATAATCGGGGACGGTTCTTAACGATTGAAAATCAATCAAAAAGAACAGTCCCCAATTTTTTGTTTGATTTTTGTAATATTGATGATATAATACTAATGTTAAGGGTAAATAAATAATATATGGTGATAAAATGAGCGTAACATTTGTTATTGGTGGAGCAAGAAGTGGCAAGAGTACATTTTCTGAATTAAAGGCAAAAGAGTATTCACAAAAAGTTTTGTACATAGCAACTGCAGTTGTAACAGACCAGGCAATGGCCGATAGAGTTAAAAAACATAAAGAACAAAGACCTTCAAGCTGGCATACGATTGAAATGTATTCCGATTTTAGAAAACTAACAGAGCAAAAAGAGTTTATTGAATCAGAAGTAATATTAATAGACTGCATCACAACCATGATTGGAAATTTCATGTTTGATAGTAAAATAGATTTTGACACATGCAGTGCTGAAGAAGTAAATATCTTGGAAGAAAAAATTACAGCAGAGGTTATATCATTAATAAATGTATGTAATGAAAACAAGAAAAAACTTATAATAGTATCTAATGAAACAGGCCTGGGCCTTGTACCATCATACTATATGGGAAACTACTTCAGAGATATGAGCGGACGAATAAACAATAAAATTGGAATTGAATGTGATTTTATGTATTTTATTTTTTCCGGAATACCAATCAAACTGAAACATAAAGGGGAAATGGTAAAATGGCCTCAGGATTTTTAACTCTCATTTCTTTTTTTACTCGAATTCCTGTTGGAAGAAAAATTGAATTTAATGAAGAAAACTTTATAAAATCCTTGAATCTTTTCACACTCATGGGTGCTGTAATAGGTTTTCTTATGTGCGTCATATACTTGATATTTAACAATATTTATATATCTTTTGTAAGAGGGCTTATACTTACCATAGGATATATTGTTATTACAGGTGGTATTCATTTGGATGGTGCATCAGATACATCTGATGGTATATTTTCAGGCAGAACAGGAGATAGAATCTTTGAAATAATGAGTGATTCACATATAGGAGCATTTGGAGTTATTACTCTTATATTAATTATACTTTCTCAGTTTGTTTTCTTTTCTTACCTAAGCATTGAAGCGGTTTTTATGATGCCTGTTGTAGGAAGAGCAAGCACCATAGTTGCTTGTTGGAATAAAAAATATGCCAAGAAGTCTAAAGGAATGGGAACTGCATTTATTGAAAATATTGACAATAGGGTTTTAATGGTTAATTTATTGATCTTATTTGTTCTTTCAATGTTCTCATGGAATAGAATCGCAATGGTTACATCTTCTTTTGCTACAGTTTCTATATCGTATTTTATATCAACATTGATTGATGATAAAATAGGAGGCATGACAGGAGATACTTGCGGATTTATTACGGAAATAAGCCAAATAATTTTTATGATATTAATACTATTATTAATGAGGTAATTATGATATATTTAGTGCGTCACGGAGAATCAGAAGCAAATGTAAGTAAAAGATTTAGCGGTATAACAGATATTGAATTGTCTCAATTAGGAAGAGAGCAAGCTAAAGAAGCAGGGAAAATATTAATAGATAAAACTATAGATAATATTTTTTCAAGCCCTCTTAAAAGGGCAAAAAACACTGCTGAAATAATCGCTGATGAAATTGGTTTTAATAAAGATATAGTTATAGACAAGAGCTTAACAGAAGTTAATTTTGGTATTTTTGAAAACTTGACTTGGGAAGAAATAGTTGAGCAATATGCTGAAGAATCACAAACATGGGTTGAATTTAAACACAAATATAAATTCCCAAAAGGGGAAGGATACGATGACATAATATTAAGAATTTCGGACTTTTTTGATAATGTTCCTGATAATTCATTAATAGCAACTCATTATGGTGTAATTCAGTCGGTACTTTTGTATTTTGAAATAGTAGATGATACAACATTATGGGATTATAATATATCAAACTGTGATATTCTTATAATAAATAATAAGAAATTAGAGAATATATTAAAAGTTGCAAGTAGTTAATAGAATCTTTGGATTTTATATATAATTTTAAAACTATGGAGGAGAAAAAATGAATGTATTAGTAATCAACTGCGGAAGCTCGTCATTAAAATATCAGTTAATAAATATGAATGATGAAAGTGTTTTAGCTAAAGGTTTAGTTGAAAGAATAGGAATTGAAGGTAGCGTACTAAAACATGAAAAAACAGGATTGGACAAAGTTGTTATAAAAGAAACTTTGAATAACCACAAGGATGCAATTAATCTTGTGTTAAAAACACTTCTTGATGCAAATTATGGAGCTGTTAAATCATTAGATGAAATTGATGCTGTAGGACACAGAGTAGTTCACGGTGGAGAAAAATTTGCACAGTCAGTATTAATTGATGATGAAGTTATTGAAGCTATGAAAGAGTGTATAGTGTTAGCACCTCTTCACAATCCACCAAACATAATAGGTATTGAAGCATGCAAGGAATTACTTCCTAATGCACCAATGGTCGGAGTATTTGATACTGCATTCCATCAGACAATGCCTCCTGTATCTTTCATATATCCATTACCTTATGAATTGTATGAAGAAATGAAAATCAGAAGATACGGCTTCCACGGAACATCACATAAATATGTTTCTGAAAGAGTTGTAGAATTAACAGGCAAAAACCTTGATGGAACTAAAATTGTTACATGCCATTTAGGAAATGGAGCAAGTCTTACTGCAATAAAAGACGGTAAATCATTTGACACAAGTATGGGTATGACTCCACTTGAAGGTCTTGTAATGGGAACTAGATGTGGTGATATAGACCCTGCAATAGTAACATTTTTAATGAATAAGAAAAACATGACAGCTGAAGAAGTTGATAATTTAATGAATAAAAAATCCGGAGTTTTAGGTATTTCTGGAGTTTCAAGCGACTTTAGAGATATTGAAGGCGCAGCTGAAAAAGGAAATGTGAGAGCTCAATTAGCCTTAGATAAATTTGTATATACTGTTAAAAAATATATAGGTTCTTATGCAGCAGCAATGGGCGGATTAGATGTATTAGTATTTACTGCAGGCCTTGGTGAAAACTCTGCACCAGCAAGACAACAAGTTTGTCAAGGATTAGAATTCCTTGGAGTTGAAATTGATGAAGCTAAAAATAACATCAGAGGAAAAGAAGCTGAAATTTCAAAAGAAAGCTCTAAAGTAAAAGTATTTGTTATTCCTACAAACGAAGAAGTAATGATTGCAAGGGATACAAAGGCGCTTACAAGCAAATAAAAGTGTAATAAACTATAAAAATAAAATCACTTGACAAATATTTTCTTTTCTCATATAATAAACTCTGCGAATAAAAAAGGGTGGTATTATGTTACTTAAAATAAAAGAGTTTTTATCATCTGATGCGATGTCTTTAAAAGTAAATGAAAATCTTGTTATTGATGACAAGGAATTTTTAGAACAAACACATCTTCACAAGAATGTTTTACTAAATGGCGAAATATTTAAAATTGAAGGCAGTGTAATTTTTACAGGCACAATTAATTATACTTTCACAGATGAATGTGCAAGGTGTTTAAAAGAATTTGGTAATGTTGTTGAAAGCAAATTCCAAGCTCTTATTGTGCAACATGAAGATAAAGAATCTGATGAAATTCAATTAGTTATGATAGACGGAATTGTAAAAATGGATGAACCAATCAAGCAATTGATTTATTTATCTATGCCAATGAAATCATTATGCAAGCAAGATTGTAAAGGCATATGCCCCAATTGCGGAGTAAATTTAAATGACGAAAAATGTCAATGCGAAAATGACTTAACAGATCCACGTTTTGACGAATTAAAAGATCTGTTAAATAATTAAGGAGGTGTAAAAATGGCAGTACCTAAGAGAAAAACTTCCAAAGCTAAAAGAGATTCAAGAAGAGCAGAAAATGCAAAGTTAACTGCTCCAAATACTGTTGAATGTCCACAATGTCATGAACCAAAGCTTCCTCATAGAGTATGCGCAGCATGCGGATATTATAAAGGTTCAGAAGTAATAGCTGTAAATTAAAAATAGTGCATTGCACTATTTTTTTTATTGCAAAACAAATACTACTACTATATACTATTTTATGAGTATAAGAGATAGAGGTGGATATGAAAATTGCAATTGACGCCATGGGTGGAGACAATGCACCTGAGGCAGTTGTAAGAGGAAGTATACAGGCAAGAGATGAATATAGCCTTGATATAATACTTTCCGGAAAAGAAAATGAAATAAAAAAAATATTGGAAAAAAACACAAACAACTTCAAGAATGTTGAAATTATTAATGCAGAAGATGTAATAACAAACGACGATAAACCTGTCTTAGCAATAAGACGAAAAAAGGATTCGTCACTTGTTAAAGCTTTAAATGCAGTGAAAAACCATGAGGCTGATGCTATAGTATCTGCAGGTAGTACAGGGGCTTTACTTAGCGGGGGTACCCTTCTAATAGGCAGAATTCACGGAATTGAAAGACCTGCAATAGGGGCCCTTATTCCTAACATGTATGGCGGATTTTCCTTGTTGATTGATTCAGGGGCTAATGTAGATTCAAAGCCTGAATTCTTATATGACTTTGCCATAATGGGAGATATTTACTTAAAAAAAGCAATGAATATTAGCTCTCCCAAAATAGCTATAGCAAATATAGGTCAAGAAAAGTCTAAAGGAGACAAACTTACAGTTGAAACATACGATTTACTTGAGAATTCTAATTTAGATCTTAATTTTATCGGTAATATTGAAGCAAGAGACATACTTCAGGGAAAAGCTGATATAATTGTATGTGACGGTTTTGCAGGTAACATGATACTCAAAACTATGGAAGGTACAGTGCAGGAAATTATGAAAGGCCTTAAAACAGAACTAATGAGCAGCATGAGATCTAAAATAGGCGGAGCACTAATTAAGCCGGCACTTAAAAACTTCAAAAGTAAATTTGATTATTCAGAACATGGTGGCGCTCCTCTTTTGGGAGTTAAAGCTCCTGTAATAAAAGCACATGGAAGCTCTGATGCAAAAGCAATAAAAAATGCAATACGTCAGGCGAAAGTATGCATTGAAAGCAATGTGAATGAATTAATTGAAGAAAGCATAATGAGGAGGTGATGGTTGTGTTCGAAAGAATTAAAGAATTAATAGCTGAAAAGGTGGGGGTTGACCCTGAAGAAATTGCAATGGAAACATCCTTTGCAGATGATTTGGACGCAGACTCAATAACACTTTTTGAATTAGTAATGGCTATCGAAGATGAATTTGATATTGAAGTTGATGACGAAAGTATTGAAAAAATAGTAACAGTAGGAGATATTGTCAGATACTTAGAAGAAATTAAATAAAGAAGTGAGACACACCTCTACTAACGTGTAGAGGTGTGTCCTTATACATATAATTATTTATTAATTTAATGAAAAAGTTCATTATAATAATAAGCAATTATGTTCTAAGCCGGAGGAAAAAATGATTATAGATAATAATGAATTAATTGAATTTGAAAATAATATAAATTATAAATTTATCAACATTGAAATATTGGAAAAATCTTTGACGCATAGCTCCTATTCCAATGAAGATAAAGCATATAACAAAGTTAACAATGAAAGATTAGAATTTTTGGGGGATGCAGTATTAAGCATTTCTGTAAGTAGATATATTTTCGACAAGTTTCCCGATTATCCGGAAGGAGATTTGACTAAACTAAGATCACAAGTTGTTTGCGAAGATACCTTAAGCTTAGTAGCAGCAAATTTGAATTTAGGTAAATACTTGCTTTTAGGAAAGGGAGAAGAAGCATCAGGTGGCAGGGAAAGAAAATCAATATTGGCAGATGCAGTGGAAGCAGTTATTGCTGCCATATATTTAGATGGAGGATACAAACAAGCTGAAAAATTCGTACTTGATAATTTAACTAGGTATATAAAGTTAGCTGTAAAAGGAAAAATAGTTACTGATTATAAATCTTACCTTCAAGAATATTATCAAAGCAAAAGCCAGTTTATTAAAATCAGATATATAGTAACCAAGGAAGAAGGACCTGACCACGAAAAAATGTTCCATGTAAATGTAGTAGTAAACAAAAATGTAGTAGGTAAAGGTGTAGGAAAAAGCAAGAAAATTGCTGAACAAAATGCTGCTAAAGATGCACTTATATTAGAAGGGCAGTTCAATGAATAAAAAAATGAAAATTATACCTATTTTTGTACCTCATATAGGCTGTCCCAATGACTGCGTATTTTGTAATCAAAGAAGAATTACAGGACAAAATAACGTAGTAGCAAATAAGGAATACGTCCATAGCATTGTTGAAAAATATATTAAAACAATAGATTCTGACACCTATACAGAAATTGCATTTTTTGGAGGTTCATTTACTGCTATTGATTTAAGAATTCAGGAAGAATTATTAAGTGTTGCTAAATACTACAAGGACCTAAACATTGTTAACAGTATAAGATGCTCCACAAGACCAGACGCCATAAATGACAATATATTAAAGTTACAAAAAAAGTACGGCATGGATATAATTGAGTTAGGAATTCAAAGTCTTGATGATGAAGTTTTGAAATTATCCAATAGAGGACATACAAGAAACCATTCTATAGAAGCAAGCCGCCTTATAAAGGAGCATGGATTTACCCTTGGTCATCAAATAATGCCGGGACTGCCAGGCAGCAACAGAGAAAAAGATATAAATACTTGCATAGAGTCGATTTCTATGAAACCTGACATTGTAAGAATTTATCCAACCCTTACAATTAAGGATACAGAGCTTTTTGATATGTATGAAAAGGGAACCTACAAACCTCTTAGCTTAGAGGAAGCTATAGAAATATCTGCACATATTTACAGTCTTTATGCTGTTAACAATATAAATGTTATAAGAATAGGCCTTCAAAATACAGATTCAATCAACGAAGATGAAGATGTTAAAGCAGGTCCCTTTCATCCTGCCTTCAGACAATTGGTAGAGGAAAGAATATATTACTTTGCCTTGTTTAATAAATTAAGAAATATGAATTTAGTCAACAAGTCTATTGAAATATGGGCACCTGACAATCTCATAAGTAATATTGCAGGCCAAAAAAAAGCTAATATTAAGCAATTAAAAAAAGAATTGTCTATCAAACAAATATCCTTTAAAAAGAAGAATCATGATATAATCGAAATATACGAAAATAAGCAAAAACTATGTAGTTTTCATAAATCAGAAATATTTCAGAATTATCTGAACATGCAATAGGGGGATTTATGTATTTAAAAAAGTTATATGTAAAT
>DATESJ010000131.1:0-10434 GCA_035270885.1 Sedimentibacter sp.
GATAAAAGCATAACTGCTCCTATAGGATCTCCGTGCACTAAAATTGGTGATATTACTTGACTGGTGTAATTATCAGGATTAAATTCATTAGCAGTAATTCTAATTGGTTTCGAACTTTGACCAGTTAAATATACTTCCCTGCCTTCAATTACTTTTTCTAATTCAGGACTAAGTCTTTTTTCTGCATAATCTTTCTTTGAACTTCCTGAAACAGCAATCACGCCATCTCTATCAGTAATTATTGCAATATGTCTGGTAGTTTCAAATAATGATTCCACATATTCTCCTGAAAATTCAGTTAATTCTCCAATCGGTGAATATTTTTTTAATATTATTTCACCTTCTCTATCAGTAAATATTTCTAAAGGATCCCCTTCTCGGATTCTTAAGGTTCTTCTTATTTCTTTAGGAATAACCACTCTGCCTAAGTCATCAATTCTTCTGACAATTCCTGTTGCTTTCATTACTCTAGTTCCTCCAATTACATTTTTTTATATTTTAATGACATTTCTTTTAATATTTTCTATTATTTACACTTTAATAGATTTTATCCTTAATTGTAAACGGATAATACTGGAAATATCATTCTCATTATATAGGAAGAAATTATAATTATCAACATTTTTTTACCTAATTTAACATTTATCTTAGTTTTTTACAATTTCAGCTTCACTTTTTAATTTTTCTAAAAGGTCTTCGTATTTATATGTTTTGTAGTATTCTGTAAGTTGGTCTTTTTCAGTTTCCACTGTCATATCATTGTCAACTATTCTATCTGTTAATTTAATAATATGGTAACCAAAATCAGATTGTACCGGCTCACTTACTTCTCCTATTTCCAATGCAAATGCTGCTTCAGAGAAAGGTTGAACCATTTTTCCATAGTTGAAATAATCCAAGTCACCACCATTTGCTCCAGATCCTAAATCAGTCGATAATTCTTTTGCTAATTCCGCAAAATCTTCGCCTTTATTAATTCTTTCAATAACCTTTAATGATTCCTCTTCAGTATCAACAAGTATATGACTTGCTTTTATCTGTACGTTCATTCTTAAATCATCAAAAATAGTTTTCAACTCATCATCACTAGGATTCAAATTTTCTATCTTTGATAATACATATTGATTAATCAATATATCATTAGATAATTCTGCTAATAAATCTTCTTCTGTCATATTACTTTGTTCTAAATATTTTTTATAATCTTCATCATTTTGAAAATATACTTTAAAATTTTCTAATTCATGCTGTTTTTCTTCTTCACTAGCTGTAAGTCCTTCCTTTTCAGCAGCATCCAATAAAAGAAGTCTGTAAGTCATTGTATCCATTACATAGTTTTCATAATATTCTTTATATGTTAATCCCTTTGTAGCTTCAGTTTCCCAGGTATTTTCGCCATATTGATACTCAACATAATCTTTGTAATATGCTAAAGACTTATCATATTCTTCTTTTGATAATGCTTTGCCGTTAACTGTTGCTAATACATTCTTATCATCTATGTCTGTATTTTGTTCTTTGTCTGAACATGATGTAACTGCCAAAACAATACATAATGCAGTAATTAAGAGTAGTGATTTTTTGAATTTATTCATGTTTTTCCTCCATAGCAGTCGATCCTGCTTTAAAATTATTTAGTATTTCTAAAAACTCCTCTAATTCCTTGAGTATTTTTATTTGTTCAAGAGAATTTAACTTATATTTAATAATAGGTTCATTTGTTCCAACGAAACTTATTTTTTTGTAATAATCTTTCATTAAGAAACCTATTATTTCTTGACTCAGGTCATTGCCTGAAATCATTTCAATATTTACGGTATTTCCTGTTTGAGTTATTGCTTTAACATGTAATTTCTTGCTTATTGATTTAATATATGATATTTTCAACAAATTTTCTACCTCTTTAGGAATGTTTCCAAATCTATCAATGATTTCTTCCGTAATATCAAATATATCATCCTTACTACTTGCAGCTGCTATTTTTTTGTATATTTCAATTTTTTGCTCTTCATTCTCTATATAAGTTGAAGGAATATAGCCATCTACATTTAAATCTACGGTCGTATCAATATCCTCTTCTACTTTTTTACCTTGAAGTTCTTTTACTGCTCTTTCTAAAAACTTAACATATAAATCATAACCTATTGCCAACATATGGCCATGTTGTTCTTGGCCTAATATGTTCCCACTGCCTCTAATTTCTAAGTCTCGCATTGCTATTTTAAAGCCTGAACCAAATTCGGTAAATTCTTTTATAGCCTTAAGTCTTTTGTCTGCTATTTCAGACAGCATTTTATCCTTTTCATAAGTAAGATAGGCAAAGGATACTTTATTTGATCTGCCTATTCTTCCACGAAGTTGATAGAGCTGTGAAAGCCCTAAGTGGTCAGCATTATCTATAATCAAGGTATTGACATTTGGTATGTCCATTCCTGTTTCAATTATAGTTGTACAAACCAAAATATCATATTCTTTATTGACAAATTCAAACATAATATTTTCCAGATGTCGTTCGCCCATTTGTCCGTGAGCTACTGCAATACGTGCATGAGGCAACAACTTTCGAAGTTTTGCTGCTGTATTGTCTATATCTATTACTCTGTTATGAACATAATATACCTGACCATTTCTTGAAATTTCCTTTTCTATGGCATCCTTTATCAATCCTTCATTGTGCTCAATAACATAAGTCTGGATAGGTAACCTGTCTCCAGGTGGCTCAGATATAATACTCATATCCCTTACACCTATCATAGACATATGAAGGGTTCTGGGTATAGGAGTTGCCGACAGAGTAAGTACATCAATATTTGACTTAAGCTGTTTTATTAATTCTTTATGTTTTACACCAAATCTTTGTTCCTCATCTATTATTAAAAGACCCAAATCCTTAAATTTAAGTTCCTTAGAAAGGAGTTTATGTGTTCCTATTACAATATCAACTAAACCTTTGTTTAAATCATTAATTATTTTGTTTTGTTGATATGGTGTTCTAAAACGGCTCAGCATTTCAATTTTTATAGGATATCCCCTGAATCTGTCAATAATATTTGAATAATGCTGCTGAGCTAAAATTGTTGTTGGAACCAATATTGCCACTTGTTTCGAATCCATAACTGCTTTAAATGCAGCTCTCATTGCTACTTCTGTTTTACCAAATCCAACATCGCCACAAAGAAGTCTGTCCATACATGTAGACTTTTCCATATCTTTTTTGATTTCTTTGATACAGCGAAGCTGGTCTTCTGTTTCATCAAAAGGAAATTTATATTCAAATTCTTTCTGCCATTCAGTATCCCGTGAAAATACATAGCCTTTTACGACTTTTCTTTGGGCATAGAGTTTTATAAGCTCCCCGGCCATATTTGCTATGGCTGCTTTTGAACGTTCCTTTGTTTTGCCCCAATCAGAACTGCCCATTTTATTAAGTTTAGGTTTATCCGAATCTGAACCTATATACTTTTGAATGAGAGACATTTGGTCAACAGGAACATAAAGCTTATCTTCTGCCTTATACTTAATGCACAAATAATCTTTCTTGATATTTTGTACATCAATTTTTTCTATTCCCACATATTGTCCTATACCATGATGCTCATGTACTACGTAATCCCCAATTTTTAAATCGGTGAAAACATTAATTATAGAACCCTTACGTTTTTTTGTTTTGTGGGATTTATGCTTGACTGTACCAAAAACTTCATTTTCAGTAAGCACAAGGATTTTATTATCATAATATTCAAATCCTTTTTTAAATGCTCCAGGTGCTATAACCACTTGTCCGCTTTCAGCTGTATTAGCATCTTTTGACAGAGTAGTGGTACATTCATAATCAATTAACAGATTATATAACTTTTGGCATCCTTCATAGCTGCTTAGTATGATATCTACCTTGTAACCCTTGTATTTTAACCTGTTTAATTCTTTTGCCAAGTCCTCAATTTTACCATAAAATGATGGAGCTTCCTTGAAAAGCATATGAACAGAGTCATCTGTTTTGATTATCTTTTCTTTTCCGTTTATAGAAATGAATGGTCTTTTGGAAATTTGCGATAAAAGCTCATTTTCACTTAAATAGACATTGCTTTGATTGGAGAATATTTCACCTTTTTCAAATAATTCACTAAATTTTAGCTGAAAGCTTTCATTCAATACTCTAATTTCTTCGAAAATTCTTTCAGGCTCATCAATTAGTAGAATAAAATCATCCTCAAAATACTCTAAAACATTTGCAAAAGAATCTTTAATAAAAGGTACCATCAAATCTGCATTTTCAATACCAATGCCGCCCATTAGTTTATCATTGTAACTGTTGTAAAGGTTTCTCAGGTTCTTTTGAGCTTCTTTGCTTAATTTTGTATTATTTTGACGCTCCTTATAATCCTTTTCAACTTCAGATAATACGCTTTTTACTTCATCCTTTTTAAACAAAACGTCGCTACAAGGAATTATTCTTACTGTTTTTAAATTTTTAACAGAGCGCTGTGTTTTTAAATCAATTGTTCTTATTGAATCTACTTCATCATCAAAAAATTCAACTCTACATGGATTTACTTCAGAAGGAGAAAAAATATCAATAATTCCTCCTCTTACAGAGAATTGTCCTATTCCTTCTATGGCATCTACTCTTTCGTATTTAAGCTTGACTAAATTGCTTCTTAGTTCATTTAAATCATAACTTTTGCCATATTTTAATTCTATAATGCTTTCCTTAAATCTATCTTTAGACATTACTCTATTGATTACAGAATTAATTGAAGCAGTTACAATATATTTTTGTTTATTTAAAACTTTATCAAGTATATTTGCTCTTTTATAATCAACATCCTTGCTCAAAGCATCAACATTGTAGAGTATGAATTCTTTAGGCTGAAGTCGCTCTGAATTATCAGTATAAGATCTTATACTGTCTTCATATTTTTTTGATTTTGTTTCATTGCTTGTAAGAATTAATATTTTATTTGATGTATCTAATAGATTGCATGCTAAATAAGCCAATCCTTCTTCATTGATTCCTTGAATTAGCTGACTTTTTCTTTTACTATAATTATCAAATATTTTCTTGAATTTTTCTGTTCTTTGAAATTGTTCAAACAAAACCTTGTTCACTGTTCACCTACTATAGGGGGTATTCCAAATAGGACCCTTTAAATACCCTTTATATTGTATTTCTGCATTGCGTTTTCAACATTGCTATCAATAATTTCAAGAGCAGCTAAAGCTGCCTTTTCAATAATCGGATTAACTAATTCTTTTTCGGATGATGAAAATTTCTGCAGAACATAATCAGCCAAGTCCATATCCTCATTTCTTCCTATACCTATTCTTATACGTGGAAATCCGTTGCCTATATTATTGATAATTGATTTCATTCCATTATGTGTACCAGGGCTTCCATTTGGCCTAATTCTTAAAGTACCTAAAGGTATATCAATATCATCATAAATAACAATCAAATTTTCTGGTGGAACTTTATAAAAATTCATTATTTCTTCTATGGCAATTCCGCTTCTATTCATGTAGGTTACAGGCTTTACAAACATAACTTTTTCTCCGTTTATGAAAGTATCCCCATATACGGAGTTAAATTTAAGCTTATTTAGTTTAACATTATATTTTTCAGATAAATATTCAACTGCTGCGTAACCTGCATTATGTCTTGTATTGGTATATTCCTTACCCGGATTGCCAAGACCTGCAATTATATACATAGTAACCTCTTTAAAATCTATTTTTCCCTTTTCCCTCTTTGTTAACTTGTCTTGCTCTTGCAATTGCCAAGTCCCCTGTTTTTACATTGTCTGTTATTGTAGAACCTGCAGCTACATAGCCGCCTTCTTCTATAGTAACAGGAGCAACTAAATTAGAATTACTTCCTACGAAAGCTCCATCACCTACAATTGTTTTATGTTTACTTTTTCCATCATAATTAACAAAAACAACTCCACATCCTATATTAACATTTTTGCCCACTTCTGCATCGCCTATGTATGATAAATGAGATGATTTTGAATTATCTCCAATTGTTGATTTCTTAACTTCCACGAAATCACCTATTTTTACGTTTTTACCCAAATTGCTACCTGGTCTTAAATATGCAAAAGGCCCAACATTTGTTCCATCATCAATAGCCGATTCTATAATCTTTGAACTATCAATCGTTACATTATTTTTTACTAGAGAGTTAATTATTCTTGTATTAGGTCCAATTGTACATTGACTGCCTATAACAGTTCCTACTTCCAAATATGTATTTGGGTATATAACTGTGTCTATTCCAATTACAACAGAATCCTCAATATAAGTATTATCCGGGTCGATAATTGTAACCCCTGCATACATATGCTTTTGGTTTATTCTTTTCTGCATTATTTTTGTAACTTCCGAAAGCTGAACTCTATCATTAACAGCTTTGATGTCGTCAGTATCCTCTAAGAGCCAGCCACCTATTTTAAAATTTTCATCATTTAAAACCTTAACTGTATCTGTAAGATAATATTCATTTTGTGAATTGTCAGTGGTAATTTTTTTCAAAGCATATTTCAAAAGTTTGCCTTTGAAGCAAAATATCCCCGTATTTATTTCTTTTATAGCTTTAATTTCTTCAGATGCATCTTTTTCTTCCACAATTTTATTTATGGACTTATCTTCGTTTCTTAATATTCTTCCATAACCCTTTGGGTTGGACATATTTGCTGTTATAACTGATGCTGCATAGTTATTTTCTGCATGATAGCTCATAAAGTCAGTCAATGTTTCTTTTCTAATTAAAGGTCCATCTGCACAAAGTATTAATACCATGTCCTCATCTTCAATATAGTTTTCTGCTGCCATAACCGCATATCCAGTACCGTAAGGAGCTCCTTCACCTATTGGTTGTTCAACAGTTATAACATCCATATCCTTAATATTGTGTCCAACTTTTTCTTTTCCATGTCCAAGAACAACAATATTTTTCTGTATGTCTGATTTTACAGATGTTTCAATTATATATTTAATCATTTCTTTACCACAAACCTTGTGCAGCGTTTTAGGAATATCAGATTTCATCCTTGTCCCTTCACCTGCTGCCAAAATAATTGACATATTCATAATAATTCTCCTTAAACTGTAATACTGAACAATTATATATCATATTATTTAGTAAGTCAAAAAAGTTTTGTCGCTGACATAAAAAATTTATAGGTTTGGGCATAAAGGGCATAATAAAAGGGTCTTTGAAGGACCCAAATACTGTTAATTGAATCATTTTACCGGCGTTACAGAAGGGCGGCTTCTACTACGTTTTCGCTTTCTTCTGTACGCTTTTCTTCATATGCTCTAAACACAGCCTCCGCAACAAGATTTCTCGTTTCAGAATTGATAGGATGAGCTATATCCTTAAACTCACCATCTGGCATTTTTCTGCTAGGCATTGCGATAAACAAACCTTCCTGACCTTCAATTATCTTAATATCATGTACCACGAAACAATCATCGAAAGTTACGGAAACGATTGCCTTCATCTTGCCCTCAGAATTAATTTTTCTTACTCTTACATCTGATATTTTCATGTTGTCACCACCTTCCCCCAAAAGATTATGTCTATTTCGTCTATTATACTATATATATCCAAAAAATGCAAAAAACATTTTCAGTTTTTTGCATTAAAATATGAATTTATCTTAACAATTTAGGGTTGGGCACTATTTCTATAATTCCTTCCTTTAAATTGATACTATTAAGCACCAATAATGAAGTATAATTGTCTACTAATTTCTTTTCTGGTTCTTTAGTTTCAATTACCACAGCAGTCCCTACAACATGTGCATTAAACTCTCGCATCATATCCTCCATGCCCTTGCAGGTACCTCCACCCTTCATAAAGTCATCAACTAATAAAACCTTAGCATTATCTTTTAATGATCTTCTTGACAAAGACATAGTCTGAATATTATTTGAAGAGCCTGATACATAATTTATACTTACAGTTGCTCCTTCGGTAATTTTGTTGTTTCTTCTGATTACAGCAACCGGAACATTTAACTTTTGAGCAGTCATAACAGCTATAGGAATACCCTTTGTTTCAACAGTAACAACATAATCAATTTCAACATCGCTAAATTCAGAAGAAATAATCTTCGCAATATTATACACAATATTCGGATTATTGAACATATCTGTCATATAAATAAATCCACCCGGCAATATTCTGTTCTTTTGCGAAAACAAAGAACACAAATGATCAAGTATATCATTTTTTTCTTTATTGCCCAATGTTGGTATAAATAAAGCTCCGCCCGATGCACCGGAAATAGTTTCAATTCTGCCAAAATCTAATTCAGCTACCAATTCCTTTACTATTGCCACATCTTCACTCATTGTTGATTTTGCTGCATTGAAAAGTTCACAAAAATAGTTATATGAAAACACGTAATTTGGTTTTTCAGCAAAAATTTTCATCAATGCACCGATTCTTTGATTTCTTTTATATTTTTTCATATTATCCCCGACGAATGTTTTTCTATGATTATATTACAAACGTTCGTATAATTCAAGTCTTTTTTGGTGACATTCCTCTACCCGCAGAGACACTATCGCTATCCCCTCATTATTAGGGGTATATCCCATACCTATCAGGGTTTTAACTTAACTGTCCTCCAGCAAACAATATAGATCTTTCTGTTAAAACTTCCATTGGATTAATAAAGTTTCCTTCAAATTTATACAAATATTGCGCTGATGAAAGTTCTGTACATCCCAACAAAAATGCAGTTGCTCCCAGTTCCTTCAATTCATTTGCACATTCAAACAAAAGGTCTGTACCTGCATTATAATTACCTTTTTTTATTACATCATAAATAAATTCCATAATTCTTTCCTGAGTTTTTACAGGTACAACCGTTTTTATTCCCAATTTGGAATAATAGTTTTCATATATTTTCGATTTAATAGTTCCGTCAGTAGCCATAATCCCAACTACAGTATCCTTTCCATATTTGTCATAGGTATACTTTACTGTCTCTTCAGGCATATTCAAAAAAGGAATATTAACAGATTTCTTTATTTCATCAATAAAATAATGTGCTGTATTACAAGGCATAATTAAAAAATCTGCTCCGCCCTTCTCAAGTATCTTTGCAGAATTAACCAATTCCTTGACAGGGTCTTCACCATCGCCAATTATTGCCTTTGTTCTATCCGGAATATTTGTATTGCTGTCTATTAAAACACGAATGTGATCCTGATCTTTTTGTGCCTTAGTTCTTAAAACAATTCTTTCAAATAAATGTACAGTAGCAAGTGGACCCATGCCACCGATAATTCCTATTGTTTTCATATCCCACCTCAATTTAATCTTTAGTTTATAAAATTATATCACAAATATATAATTGTAACAATTAAAATGACAAGGGCCTGGTTTCTTGTGACAACTGTCACATTAACCACTTTCCCTTGCCAAAATTCTTAACACAAATCTAAGTAATTTACACCATCTTCCGGTACAATAATTTTTATGCTGTCATCTTTATGACTTCCCACAATAAACAAGGTATAATGCATTTTAGGCGCTATATCCATCCAATGCTCCAAAATATCTCTTCCTTCTGTGGTTTTCAAATTCATTGTATATCTTCCGGAAGGAATTACTACATTACAGGATACTTTCCCATAATTTATATCTGAAAACAAAACAGTTCCATCTGAAACCGATAAAACAACATCAGGAGTATCAAGAGACAAATTTGCCAGTCTTAAAGCCGACATATTACCAGTCATATGATGTGCTTTTTCCTCAGGAACCATTAATACACAAATATCATCATGCCTTTCATCATCTGAACTAACGACACCTGTATAAACTAAGTTAAAATCTATGTCTATGTCAGATTCGAATAATAAGTTTCCCTTTTCTCCTGAATATATCAAAACATGGTAAGAACCGGGAGGAAACTTCACATACTTGGTGAATTCACCAACATTTAAGTTCTCAGCCATCAATATGTCATTTATCTGAACATCCACAGGTTCATAAAAGGTATTAAGAACCCTAAAATATGATTTTTTGCAAAAGCAACTTCCTAACATCATTGCATAGTCAGTATATCCTTCATAATATGGATATGTATTGTTATATCTATTAATATCACTCATAACTTCACCCCTTTTAGCTATTATATGAAAAGGGGTTTTAAACGTTCGATTACACTTATATGAAGGTTTCCGGGAATTGTATGTGTTTGACAATAATTGACACAAACTTTTGTAAATTTACTTTATCTTCTTCATCAAAACGACTTAATAAGGGGCTATCAATGTCCCCGTGGCAGGTCTTATACTGCTTCTGCAATGGGACTTCCATAGTTTCTTGAATTGTAAATACTTAACAATTCCTTTTCGTTTATTTGTCCGTTTCTTACATCAAGAATTATTTCTCCCTTATCAAGCATAACT
>DATESJ010000132.1:0-2459 GCA_035270885.1 Sedimentibacter sp.
AAGGCCAGCACCCAACAGCACCTACACGCAAGTGGGGGTTCAGTGCCTTTATGAAAGTGAAGTGCTAAATCAAAGTTCTGTACTTTTAATGAAGTTCAGTGCTAAAAATCCCCACCTGCGTGTAGCTGCAAACCGTTGTGCGTCATGCTAAAAAGACACAGTAAGCTCATGAATTTAACGTAAATAAAATGGTATTATGACATTTGACAGAGACATAGAATCATTTATAAATAATTATGTAAAGGCATTAAAAGAGAAAAATGCTGTTGCTTTTATTGGTGCTGGCATGTCAGTTTCTCAAGGATTTTTTGATTGGAAGAAACTATTAAAACCACTTGCAGACAAACTTGGTCTTGACATAGATGAAGAACAACATGACTTAACCGCTTTAGCACAATTTTTTGTAGATGACCAAGGCGGAATAAGGGGAGAATTGGACCAAATTCTTGTTGAAGAATATGGTAAAACTAATATGGCTGTTTCTGAAAATCATAGAATATTAGCCAGATTGCCAATTCAAATTTACTGGACAACAAATTATGATAGGCTAATAGAAAAGGCACTTCTTGAACACGGTAAAACACCTGATATAAAAAAGGCTCAGTCAGACCTAACAGTAAATCTTCCTAAACGGGATGCTATCATCTATAAAATGCATGGCGACATTGAAACTGTTTCAGAAACTGTTCTTACGAAACACGAATATGAAGACTATAATAAAAAAAGAGAATTATTTAGCAATGCTTTTAAAAGTGATTACGTTTCGAGAACATTTCTATTTGTAGGATTTAGTTTTACTGACCCGAACCTTGATTATTTAATCAGTCGCATAAGAACCACCCTTGGACAAAACATAAAACCTGATTATTATTTCATTAAAAAAGATACTAATCCGAGAACTCAACGTAGACAAGCTCTCAAAGCAAACTCATTAAAAAAATACGGTCTTAATCCATTGTGGATAAATGACTATCCTGATATTACTACAATTTTAAAAGAAGTTGAATCAAGGTTTTTAAGAACTACAATTTTAATTTCAGGAAGCGCAGAAGAATATGGATGTTTTGGAGATAAGAGAGCAACGGAATTTCTACATGATTTGAGTAAGACATTATCGCATAATTCATATAAAATCTTAACTGGTTTTGGCTGGGGTGTAGGTAGTGCAGTTATTAACGGAGTCCTTGATAACATGGAAACCGAGCGAAATCAAAACATGGATAATTATTTAATTATGCGACCTTTCCCCCAATTTGAAACTAAAGGAAAGAATTTAAAAGAATTATGGATTGATTACAGAAAAAGATTTATTCCATTAGCCGGCGTTGCCATTTTTGTATTTGGAAATAGAAAAAATAAAGTAACTGGTGAAATTGAAGAAGCTACTGGCGTAATTAATGAGTTTGAGATTGCTTATCAAAACGGATTATTATTAATTCCAATTGGGGCTACTGGGTTTGTTTCTGAAATTTTATGGAATAAAGTTATTACTTCATTCAAGGACTTTTTCCCAAATCACGAATATTTGTTGGGTGACTTTAAAACACTTGGAGATTCGAGTCTTGACAATTCTATAATTATTCAAACAATAATAAAAATAATTAACAATTTAAATTCAAAATAATATGGCAACAAAAAGAAGAGTATTTTACAGCTTTCACTTTGACAATGATGTTTTTAGGGTTCAACAAATAAGAAACATGGGAGCCTTAGAAGGAAATGAACCAGTATCAAAAAATGATTGGGAAACGGTTAAAAATGGTGGAGATAAAGCAATTGAAAAATGGATTGACGACAATATGAAATACAAAGGCTGTGTTGTTGTCCTGGTTGGAGAAGATACATACAAAAGGCCATGGGTAAAGCATGAAATAGTTAAAGCATGGAATGATAAGAAAGGACTTGTAGGTATTTATATTCATAATCTGAAAGACCCAAAAACTGGAACATGTTCGAAGGGGACTAATCCATTTGAGCAATTTAAATTTGAGAGTGGAAAAAAATTATCTGACTATGTTAAATGTCATAATCCTAAAAGCACGGATGCATATAATGACATAAAAGAAAATCTTGCAGACTGGATAGAAGAAGCAATAGAAAGCAGAAAATAAGCACGAACGCACAACAATGTATATACAAAATAGGCGAAATAGTAGTAAATTCAACGGTTGCAGCCCGCTTCAACATCGTAACGGTTTGATAGGTTTGAAGTCCGCAATCGCCTACTTTGCATATACTTACCGTTGGGCGTCATTAGAAAAAAACCGAATAAATGGAATTTTACGATAGAATAAAAGAACAAGTAGCGGAACTGACTACAAATGAAAATTATCAAAATGACGGAACTGCATTTGGTCATTTTATGATTAAAGAATGCTTTAATAAAATCATTGACTTTGAATATGATGGAAATGATTTTGACCAATTCATAAAAGACCATATTGTGGATATGGCAAATG
>DATESJ010000133.1:0-4405 GCA_035270885.1 Sedimentibacter sp.
GATGAAAAATATGCATCTGTAACACTTACAACAGTGAAAAATACTCGCCATATAAGTGTTAAGGAATTAAATGAGCAATTAGGTAAAAGAGGCTTTGTTATTTCAAACGGCTATGGTAATTTAAAGGAAAAAACATTCAGAATTGCCCATATGGCAGATTTGACTTTGGAAGATGTAAAGGAACTACTGTTAAATATAGAGGATATTTTATCAATTTAACAAGGTATAAGAAAAAATAGTTAGGGGATAACCATGTATGATTTAAATAATATAAGCAGTTATTTAAATACAAATATAATAGGAAAATCAATTATTCAATATGACAACTTAAATTCAACATTTGTTAAAGCTAAGAATATATTTGCCACATGTCCTGACGGAACTGTTGTATTGTCTGAGGACCAGTCTGAATGCATCTTAAGATTCGGAAATGAATGGGTTTGTATGCCAGATGAAAATATTTACTTAAGTATTATTCTAAAATCTGTAAATAATAATTATCTACTTCCATTAATAGATGCAGCAGGATGTAATTCCATAGTTAAATCTATTTGGGATTTATACAAGATTAACTGCAAAATAAAATGGCCTAATGATGTTTTGATAAATGGTAATAAATTAGCATCCTTAAAAAGCGACATTGCAGGCAAAGGGGCCGGTATAATATTATCTCTAAATATTAATGTTAATATGGAAGAAAAAATTGAAAGTTTAAAATCTACTTCACTTAAAATTGAAAAAAATGAAGATATTGAAAGAGAACTTCTTATAGGAACCATATTAAACAATTTTGAGAATCATTATAATGAAGTAATAAGCACTGGGAAGGCTTTGGATCTTGTTGATTCATATAATAAGAACCTGTTGTTTTACAATGAAGAAGTAGGAGTTGTAAAAAGAGGCAGAAAGACTGTAAGAAGGGTTCTTGTTAAGAATATTGACAGTGAGGGATGGCTTGTTGTAATTAACGAAAAAGGCGAAGAAGAGATATTAAGTCCGGGAGAAATGATTATACAATATGAAGAAACTTAAGATAGGAAATATTGAATTAAATACAAATGTTGTGCTTGCACCAATGGCAGGCATAACAGACATAACTAATAGAACCATTTGCAAAGAAATGGGAGCAGGTTTGATGTATACTGAAATGATAAGTGCAAAGGGTTTGTATTATCAGGACAGAAAAACAGAAGATTTGATGAAAATAAAAGAAATGAACAGACCTATGTCCATACAGATTTTTGGAAGCGACCCTGATATTATGTCATATGTTGTTGAAAAATATATAAATGAAAGAAATGATATTGATATTATTGATGTTAATATGGGTTGCCCCGCACCTAAAATTGTTAAAAATGGAGATGGCTGCTCGCTTATGAAAACACCTTGTGTGGCTGGCCAAATAATCAAGCAAATAAAACGAGTTACAAATAAACCTGTATCGGCAAAAATAAGGTCAGGCTGGAGTGAAAATTCTATTAGTGCTGTAGAATTTGCCAAAAACTTAGAGTTTAACGGTTTAGATTTAATTGCTGTTCATGGCAGAACAAGGGAGCAGTTTTATACAGGTAAGGCTGATTATAAAATAATAAATGATGTAAAAATAAGTGTTAAAATTCCTGTAATAGGTAACGGAGATATTTATAATCCTCAGGATGCTATTAATATGATTGAAGAAACAAATTGTGATGCAGTAATGATTGGAAGAGGTATTTTAGGTAATCCCTGGCTAATTATGAATACTGTTAAAGCATTAAACAATGATAATGATTTTTATACTCCTTCACCCTTAGATAGAATCAATATGATTAAAAGGCATGCTTCTATGCTGATTGATGAATTGGACGAAAAAATTGCAATTTTAGAAATGCGTAAATTTGCTGCCTGGTATATGAAAGGTATGAAAAACTCTTCGGAAATTAGAGGAAGTATTAATAAGATTACAAATATAATAGAATTGCATGAAATATTAGACCAGTATATCTACAAAAATCTTGACAATGATTAGTTACTTGATTATAATATTCTAATTAATTGAAAGATTTGTCATCAAATTATCATATTATATTAAATCGATAATACAATGAATTATACATTGGATGGCATTAAGTGCAAGTATTAAAAGCTACATTATTAAAAGGAGCAATAATATGAAGAATAATGAAACTTTAATTACAGCTGAGGGATTGGAAGAATTAAAAAGTGAATTAGAAGAATTAAAATTAGTAAAAAGAAAAGAAATATCCGAAAAAATCAAAGTTGCTTTAGCTTTTGGGGATATAAGCGAAAATGCAGAATACGATGAAGCAAAAAATGAACAAGCAAATGTAGAAAATCGAATTGCAAGGCTTGAGCATATGATAAAGAATGCTAAGTTAATAAAAGCAACAAAACAAAAAGGTATTGTCAGCATAGGATCTAAGGTTAAAATAAAAGATCTGGAATTTGATGAAGAAATGGAATATACAATAGTAGGTTCCGCTGAAGCAGATCCTTTTAAAGGAAAGATCTCAAATGTTTCACCATTGGGAAAAGCGCTGTTAGGCAAGAAACTTGGTGAAGTAATAGAAGTTGCATCTCCGGTAGGGGATATGATAAAATATGAGATATTAACAGTTTAAGTAAAACTAACAAAAGAAAAAGGTGGTGTAAAAATTGACTGAACAACAAACAGGCGATTTAAGGCAGGTAAGAATCGATAAACTTAATGATTTGGTTAATGCAGGTAGAGACCCTTATAAAATTTCAAAATACGAGGTTAATTCTAATTCGGAATATATAAAACAGAATTTTGAAGAATTGGAAGGTAAATCCGTATCAATAGCTGGAAGGATAATGTCCAAAAGGGGTCAGGGAAAAGTTGGCTTCTATGATATTCAAGACCATTTAGGAAGAATCCAGATGTTTGTTAAATTAGACAACATAGGTGAGGAAGAATACAAATGGCTAAAAACCTACGATATTGGTGATATAGTAGGTGTAAAAGGTGAAGTATTTAAAACTAAAACAGATGAAATATCTGTAAGAGCCATAGAAATTAAACTTTTGTCGAAATCATTACAAACACTTCCTGAAAAATTCCATGGATTAAAGGATATGGATATAAGATACAGACAAAGATATGTAGATTTAATAGTTAATCCTGAAATAAAAGATACATTTTTAATGCGTAATAAGATTATTAGAGGCATTAGAGAATACCTTGATGGCGAAGGCTACTTAGAAGTAGAAACTCCTATTTTAAGTCCAATAGCAGGCGGAGCTAATGCAAGACCATTTGTTACACATCACAATACATTAGATATTGATATGTATATGCGTATTGCAAATGAGTTGTTTTTAAAGAGACTTGTAGTTGGTGGGCTTGGTGATGGCGTTTATGAAATGGGAAAGATGTTCAGAAATGAAGGAATGGATGCAAATCACAATCCTGAATATACTGCTATGGAAGTATATAAACCATACGCTGATTTCAACGACATGATGACATTAACTGAAAACATTGTGGCATATGTTGCAAATAAAGCAAGGGGAACAACTAAAATAGAGTTCCAGGGCAAGATGATAGACTTTACTCCACCTTGGAGAAGAGTAAAAATGCAAGATATGGTTAAACAATATGCAGGGGTTGACTTTGACTTGGTTAATACTGATGAAGAAGCCATAGCAATTGCAAAAGAAAAAGGAATTGAAATTACACCACTTATGACAAGAGGTCATGTAATAAGTGAGTTGTTTGAAAAATACTGTGAAGAGCATTTGGAACAACCAACATTTGTAACTCATCATCCGGTTGAAATATCACCTTTGGCAAAAAGAAATGTAGAAGACCCAAGGCTTACAGACAGGTTTGAAGCATTCGCAAATACATGGGAAATTGCAAATGCATTTTCCGAGTTAAATGATCCTATTGATCAAAGGGAAAGATTTGAAGAGCAAGTAAAACAAAAAGAAGCTGGAGATGACGAAGCGCATATGATGGATACAGACTTCGTTAATGCAATCGAAGTAGGTCTCCCTCCAACAGGCGGACTTGGTATTGGAGTTGACAGAGTTATTATGTTAATAACCAACCAGCCTACAATAAGGGATATTATATTGTTCCCTACAATGAAACCTTTAGATTAGTAATTTTTAAAAGGGCAGCCTGGCTGCTTTTTTTTTATAAAAAGTTGCAAAAATTGGAAGTTGACATTAATGTGTACAAGTGGTAGACTAATCAAGTTGTCAAAAGACAAGCCTACCGTAAGGGGTGCTTGTTGGCAAGAAAAAATTAACAGTTGACAGTGGACAAAATTAATGGTACACTAACAATCCTTCCTCAGACAAGGAAGAAAACAAAAAATAAAAAATTGAAAATTGTAGTTGACAACATCAAATTGATGTGATAAGCTACTAAAGCTGT
>DATESJ010000134.1:0-3159 GCA_035270885.1 Sedimentibacter sp.
AAAACCAGGACGTAATGGAGAGGCTGTTGCAAAATGGGTTTATGATATATCAAAGAATAGAGAAGATGCACAGTTTGAATTAGTGGATGTTAAGGATTTTGACCTTCCACTGTATGACGAACCATATCCTGCTATGATGCAACAATATACAAAAGAGCATACTAAAAAATGGTCTGATAAAATAAAAGAATTTGATGGTTATATATTTGTAACTGCTGAATACAACCATGCTATTCCTGGAGCATTAAAAAATGCAATTGATTTTTTAAATGTAGAATGGATAAATAAATCTGCAGGATTTGTTAGCTATGGTAGTGCAGGTGGTGCAAGAGCGGTTGAACAATTACGACTTGTAGCTGGAGAGCTTCAAATTGCTGACGTAAGAGCGCAGGTTATGTTATCCTTGTTTACTGACTTCGAAAATATGAGCACATTTAAACCTGACCCTCGCCATGACGATGAAGTTCATGCAATGCTTGATCAGGTAATTGCTTGGGCTGATGCATTAAAACCATTGAGATAATTAGGTAGAAATAGGGCGACACTTATGATTGTCCCCGTATAGTACACCGGCCAATTGGCAGGTGTTTCATATAAAAAGATCCAACTCTTTTCTTAGATTTCTAAGACATTGTTGGATCTTTATTAATTTGGATAATTGTACTATGTTTACTTATTGAAAAATGTGGTATAAATATAATACTTTGACAGGCAAAGTAATGGAACTATTTTATTATATGTTCGTCTTAGTAAATAGAAAGAGGTGAAATATATGAACAGAATTAAACTATTCATTAATAATATAGTTAACAATTTGAAAGCTACATTATATAGATTTCCTATGACTTTGATTTTCCTGGTTTCCATTTCAACAATAATGTTTATTATAATCGAAAATTTTCCGAACATCAATGAAGATTTATTAACCAGATTAATTTTCTCAGGAATCATAGGTGCTTTATTGGCAACAGCAGTTAAGTTTTTGCTGGAAAGGTTTGAACACTCAAAAAACACAATATTATTTTACGGATTTACAATTGTTTTTACTCTAGGATACTACTTTTTCATGACTGATGATAGCCTGTCAAACCCTATGTATATTCATTTGCTAGTAATTTCTTTTTCATTATTTGCAGCATATTTATATTTACCATCTGCTAAGAATGATGTAAATTTTGGCAATGTGGCATTAGCTCACTTTAAATCAGCTTTTACGTCTATTTTATACGGAGTAGTTTTATACTTAGGTATTGCAGCTATAATGGGTGCTATAGATATACTTCTTTATGATATAGATTATAAGTCATATGCTCATGCGGCAAATATAATATTTGTTTTATTCACTCCATTATATTATCTTTCATTGCTACCGAAATTTAATTCAATGGATGAAAATGAACATGATAAGAAAGAAATTTCATATTCATATCCGAAATTTTTGGAAATTTTAGTTTCAAATATAACCATACCGCTGATTACTGCATTCTCAGTTGTTTTAATTATTTATTTCATTAAGATATTGGTAACAGGTGTATGGCCGGTAGGACAAGTGGGACCTATGGTATTGGGTTATTCAGCAGCAGGATATTTTATTTATATTCTGAGTTCAAATTTGACTAACAAATTTTCTGTATATTACAGAAAACTGTTCCCCATGGTACTAATACCATTAGTAGCAATGCAGATGGTATCATCATATATTCGAATTGAAGCTTATGGGATTACTGAATCCAGATATTATGTTGTATTGTTTGGTATATTCTCAATAGTGTGTGCATTAATGCTTATATTTGGTAAAAGAAAAAATACAAATATGATTGTTCTTTTATCTTCTATATTCGCTTTAATATCAATAATTCCTCCTGTTGATGCTTTCAGTATTTCTAAAAATAGTCAGCAAAACAGACTTGAAGATATATTGATTCGTAACAATATGTTGGTAAACAATGAAATAGTGAAAAAATCAGATATATCCAACGATGATAAGTTTGAAATCACTAATATATCCAATTATATGAATGGAATGGGTTATTTGGATGACATGCCTTGGTACCCGCTAAAAGATAATGAAAATTATTATGCAAATTTCAAAAACACATACGGCTTTGAACAGTATTATGACAGAGGGTATCCCATCGATGAAGAAACAGTATATTTAAGTGTTATGCTTAATTCAAATGAAATTATTAACATTGAAGGATTCGATATGTTTTTCAAAATCAATATATATAATAACAGTAGCTCGCCTGTTGAAGTTGGTGAATTTAAGTTAAATAATAAAGATTACAAGATTCTACAGCATTCTGATACAAATGGCGACTTGACTATTATGATTAATCAAGGTGATCTTACAATAATGGAAATTCCAATGATGGAATTTATTGATGAGCTATATGAAAATGCAAATGAATCTAAAGCTATGATGGCTCAAGAAGAGCTGACAATTGAGAAGCAAAATGAAGATATAAAAATAAAATTGCTTATAAATAGTTTGTATGTAGACCGATCAAATAGCAGTGAAATTTATATTAATGGTGATGCATATATATTTGTAGCTCAATAAAAAATCAATCAAATCAACCGTCCCCAAAATTAGGGACGGTTGATTTTTGTTAGTCTATTGCTACTACTGCACCTTCGTATGTGTCAGCAATATATTGTTTAACCTTAGCACTTTTTAAAACTTCTATTAATACTTTAGTCTTTTCTGTTTCTTCATTTCCTGCTTTTACACAAAGGATATTTGCATATGTTTGTGCAGCTTCAGATTCTTGTTCTTCTTTTGTCAATGCATCACTTTCCACATTAAATCCTGCTTCAAGTGCATAATTTCCGTTTAATACTACAAAGTCCGTTTCGCCAACAACTCTTGCTACCTGTGCAGCTTCAAGTTCAACAATATCAACATTGTATGGATTATCAACCACGTCTTTTTTGGTTGCTTTAAGTCCTGCACCCTCTTTAATTGTTATTATGCCGTTAGCTTCAAGTAAAAGAAGTGCTCTTGCTTCATTAGTAGTATCATTTGGTACTGCAATTGTTGCGCCGTCAGGAATATTTGAAAGGTCATTTGATTTTCCAGGATAAATTCCTAATGGTTCAAAGTGAACTGATGCAACAGAAACAATGTTTGTTCCTTTTTCTTCATTAAAGTTATCT
>DATESJ010000135.1:0-3722 GCA_035270885.1 Sedimentibacter sp.
TGTAATTAATGAAGTAAATAATGCAATAAACAAGCATGATAATAGCTATAAGTTGACATATATGAAGGATTTATCTGATGTTAAAAAGAATTCATTAATTGAAAATCATATAATAAGTCCTGCATTGGCAAAGAAAAAGGACGAAGGTGCATTTGTTATAAGCCCTGACCAAAAAGTGTCAGTTATGATAAATGAGGAAGACCATATCAGAATTCAAACATTGGGAGAAGGCATGTCTTTAAAGGAATGCTATGATTTAAGCAATGAGATAGATGATATTATTGAAGAAAGTGTTGAATATTCATTTGACAAGGAATTAGGGTATATTACATCTTGTCCAACAAATATAGGAACGGGTATGAGAGCATCAGTAATGCTTCATTTACCTGCGCTATCCATAACAAATCAAGTCGATAAACTGCTTTATGGTGTTTCTCAATTAGGAGTTGCAGTTAGAGGAGTTTATGGTGAAGGAACAAAATCCATAGGACATTTATATCAAATTTCAAATCAAGGAACATTAGGTGCTTCTGAAGAAGCATTAATTGATAAAATTACTCAAATAGTAACGCAAATTATTGATAAGGAAAAAAGCACGCGAGAGCATCTTAAGAAAAATAATTACGATGAATTGGAAGATGATTTTTATAGAGCTTACGGCTTGTTGACAAATGCAAGAAAAATATCAGTGGATGAATCAATGAGGTTATTGTCACTATTAAAGCTTGGAAGTGAAATGGGAATAACTCCAATGGTTAAAGGCAAGAATATATATCAGTTGATGATTTGGATTCAGCCTAACAATATTTCTACTATTGAAGGAGAAGAACTTTCGCCTAAAGATAGAGATAAAAAAAGAGCTGAAATAATTAGGCGTGAATTATTACGTTAATAAAGTTTTAAATACGAAAAAAGGAGATGAAAGATATGATGGGTGGTTTAAACAATTCTGCAAGAAATGCATTGGCCTTTGCTCAGGAAGAAGTAAAAAACTTTAAGCAAAATGTTCTTGGAACAGAGCACATTTTATTAGGGCTCATGGTTGAAGAGGAAAGTATTGCAGGAAAATTACTTAGAGATAAATTAAATTTGGAAAAGGTAAGAGAAATAATTAAGAATTCCACAGGTATGGGTGAAAATGCACCGGAGTATATTACAATAAGTCCAAGAAGCAAATATATAATTGAGCTTGCACGTCAATATGCTACACAACTTAACATGCCTTATGTAGGCGCTGAACATATACTTTTAGGACTTATCGAAGAAGGAGAAGGTATAGGAGCACAAATTATTAAATCTGTTGTTGGTTTAAGAGATTTAAAACAAGAAGTGTTAAAAGCTATTCAAAGCAGCGGTGGCGGCGGAAATGAACCTGAAAATCCAAATGCTGGAGGGGGAATGCCGCAGCAAAACTCAAATACCAAGACTATCGATAAATATGGTACTGATTTAAATCAACGTGCTAAAGAAGGTAGACTTGATCCTGTTATAGGAAGAGAAGATGTAATTGAAAGAGTAATTCAAATATTATCAAGAAGAACAAAAAATAATCCTTGTCTCATTGGTGAGCCTGGTGTTGGTAAGACTGCTATTGCAGAAGGATTGGCTCAAGAAATTATAAAGGGCAACGTTCCTGAAACATTAAAGGATAAGCGTGTTATTACATTGGATATGGCAGGAATGGTGGCTGGAGCGAAATATAGAGGCGAATTTGAGGAAAGACTTAAAAATGCCATTGATGAAATAAAATCAGCAGGAAACATTATACTCTTTATTGATGAAATGCATACAATTATCGGCGCAGGGGCAGCTGAGGGTGCAATTGATGCATCCAATATTTTAAAACCTACATTAGCAAGAGGTGAACTCCAGGTAGTAGGTGCAACAACTCTTGATGAATATAAGAAACATATAGAAAAGGATGCAGCTTTAGAAAGAAGATTCCAACCTATAACTGTTGAGGAGCCAAGTGTTGAAGACACCATAAAGATCCTTAAAGGCTTAAGAGATAAATATGAAGCTCATCATAAAGTAGCAATTACAGACGATGCAATTGATGCAGCAGCAAATCTTTCTCACAGATATATTTCAGATAGATTCTTGCCTGATAAGGCAATAGATTTAATAGATGAAGCAGCTTCAAGAAGTAGATTAAAATCATCTACTGCGCCAAAAGAATTAAAGGAAATGGAAGAAAAAATCAAAGAAGTTGACACAGAAAAAAGAACTGCAATAAACAATCAGGATTATGAAAAAGCAGCATCACTGAGAGATGAAGAAAAGAAATTATCCGATGAATTGGATAAACAAAGAAAATTATGGGCTGCAAAAAATTCAAAGGATACTAAAATTGTTTATGAGGATATTGCTGAAGTTGTAGCACAATGGACAGGAATTCCTGTTAAAAAACTACAGGGTGATGAATCGGAAAGACTTCTTAATATGGAGGAAATCCTTCATAAAAGGGTAATAGGTCAAGAACCTGCTGTAGAAGCATTGGCAAAAGCAATAAGACGCTCAAGAGTAGGTCTTAAAGATCCTAAGAAACCAATAGGTTCATTTATATTCCTTGGTCCTACAGGTGTTGGAAAGACAGAATTGTCAAAGGCGTTGGCTGAATCAATGTTTGGCGATGAGGATGCAATGATAAGAGTCGACATGTCTGAATATATGGAAAAGCATTCAGTATCAAAATTGGTAGGCTCGCCTCCCGGATATGTGGGATTTGATGAAGGAGGACAATTAACCGAAAAAGTAAGGAGAAAACCATATTCAGTAATTTTGTTTGATGAAATTGAAAAAGCGCATCCTGATGTATTTAATATATTGTTGCAAATACTTGACGATGGACGTTTGACTGATTCTAAGGGAAGAACTGTTGATTTTAAAAATACAGTAATTATTATGACATCAAATGTTGGTGCAAGCACAATTAAGAAACAAAAAACTCTTGGTTTTGCAACAAATTCCTCCAATGAAGAAAAAGATGAATACGAAAAAATGAAGGAAAATGTAATGGCTGAATTAAAAAGAACATTCCGCCCTGAGTTTTTAAACCGTATTGATGAAATAATTGTATTCCATTCATTGAACAAGGAGCATATAAAACAAATTGTATCTTTAATGATAAACGGTCTATCAAAGCGTCTTGATGAAATGAATATAAACATCCAAGTAGATGACAAGGCAATGGATCTTTTAGCAGATGCAGGATTTGATCCAATGTACGGAGCGCGTCCTCTTCAAAGAGAAATAAGAAGAAGGATTGAAGACAAATTGTCAGAAGAGTTGCTAAAAGGAACAATCAAAAAATCAGATACAATTAAAATTACTGCTGATGACAAAGAATTGATTTTCAGTAACAATAAATAAATTAAAAAACAAGAAAAAAACCCTTGACAAACAATTTTAATTGTATTAAATTGTATATAAATAAAAAAAAGTAAATATTAAGCGATGACGGGAAGAGTACTTTTGAATTTAAGTCACAGAGAGATAGCGTTGGTGAGAGTCTATTACAATGATTTTAAAGGAAGAACATCCTTGAGCTTTTGACCCAAATTGCATAAGCAAGAGTAGGCTCAAACGCATCCGAGCGATACAGCGGCAAAGACATGTCAGTGTCTTTTGAGTGAGCCTATATGTAAATATATGCTAATTAGGGTGGTACCGCGATTGATTTATAACTCCTTCGTCCCTTTCCATGGGATGGAGGAGTTTTT
>DATESJ010000136.1:0-20176 GCA_035270885.1 Sedimentibacter sp.
CTCCATATCAATATATATCATTATATGCAATGAAGATTTTTTGGTAAGCATATTTGTCACTTATTCCTGTACGGAAGATCTGTAGAATAAATTGTTGCTCTTATTATGGTAAATTAACCTTAATTGACTCAAATTCTTTTAGGATATATAATGAATATACAAATTATTAATAATATTAATTTGAACCTATATTTTCAGTAATTTAACTTATTGATTTGAGGATGTATTATGAGAAGGCTTGCTAATTGCAACAGATTGTCTTACTTAATAATGGCGCTTGTGGTTATGTGTCTTGGATTACTATCAAGGCGAATCAATGCATACATCCCAGACCTAATAGATATTTTTTTAGGGGATGCATTGTGGGCATTGATGGTGTATTTTTTAATTAGGGTGCTATTTATAAATTCATCGAAAAAGAAAGCTGCATTTTATGGATTATTATTTTGCTTTGCGATTGAATTAAGTCAAATTTATCATAGCAGTTGGATTGATGCTATTAGAAACACAACAATAGGCGGGCTCATTTTAGGTTATGGTTTCCTTTGGAGTGACTTAGTATCATATTTGTTAGGAATTGTATTAGGGTATTTTATTGATACAAGCATTAGTGAAAAAAGATAATATAAAAATATACCCTAGCCCTTTTTAATTTAATATAACATTTTCCTGGCATATTATGTCGTATTCTGTTATAATTTAGATTAATGGTTCTAATCTTTAAAAATAGTTCAAATATCTTAAACATGACATAATAACTTTTCAAAATATAAGTATCATTAACAACTAAAGAAACAATATTAAAGGCTGGTGTGGGGGTTGTCACTTAATAATGGTTTCTATGAGTCAGTAATAAATAAACTTATAGATGAAGAGATTCAAATAATCCAATCGAAAAAAGACCAATATATAGATAAAAAAGACATGGACAAAGAAGAGGGAAGTTCAATCCTTTCAAAATACATGTCTAAAGTCATTAACAAATCGTTAAATAGAATTTCCGGTGAAGATAAATTAAATAAACAAGTAGAAACCTGCAATAAGATAATAAATCTTTTAATTGATGAATTACAATTAGATGATCTTGATGAATTTCTTATTAACGAAAATGCAGAGTTATTGTTTGCTGTCTTAAATAGTATAGACAGTAAATTGATTAGCAATTACAAAAATAATAAGATTAGGCCAATTACATCAATTGCTACTAATTCATTATTTACCGGTGCAAAAAATGAACCATCATTAGGCAGCGAACTGGTTAAAGAAATAAACACATCTGATAGAATTGACATGCTTGTTTCATTTATAAAGTGGAGTGGGCTAGTTCAGATATATGAATCATTAAAGGAGTTCACACAAGAGCATAAATTGCGAGTTATAACAACATCCTATATGGGCGCAACTGATTATAAGGCCATATTAGAATTGTCTAAGCTACCTAACACTGAAATAAAAATATCCTACGATACTAAAAGAACCAGATTGCATTCTAAATCTTACATGTTTTATAGAAACACAGGATTTTCAACAGCATTCATCGGTTCATCTAATTTATCAAATTCAGCACTAACTACAGGACTTGAATGGAATTTAAAAATATCTGAATATACTTCAAAAGAGATGATCAATAAGTTTAATGCTACTTTTGATTCTTATTGGCATGATAATGAGTTTTATTTATTTGATCAAAATAATGATCAAGATAAACAAAAATTAAAAATTGCATTAAGTCAAAATAATGCTGGCAATTCAGCTGATGAGCCACAGTTTTATTTTGATATAATACCATATTCTTATCAAGAAGAAATCTTAGAAAAACTCCAAGCAGAACGAGAAGTACATAATAGATACAAGAATTTATTAGTGGCAGCAACCGGGGAACGTGTCATAATAGTGATGGGTGCAGTTAATGTTATGAAACCAAGGGTTTCAGGAACTTTAAATAAATATATTTTGTGTATTGCTTAGAGTAATTAAAGTTGATTGCTGTAAGCAATGTATGAGAGGGGGCAAGAATATTAGTTCTTTAATAGTTGACAATTAGTTAGTATAATTACATTTAAAATAATAATAATAATTACGTATATGTAGTATTAAGCGAACTTAATTGAAATTAAAGGAGTGAACTCATATGATTAATGTTTTACCTTCACTTTTTATTTCATTACCTTTATACCTAGGAATACCAGCAATAATCCTATATTTTGTAATAAAAACAGCCGTGAAAAAGGCAATAAAAGAACTAAAAGATGAAAATATATTATAATTAAAGAAGCGTGTAGTTTATAAACTGCGTCGTGGATATAGAAAAATGTGCAACAAATCTTTTGGGTTTAGTGATAATTTTAATAGTTAAAAGCTGATAACTTCTTACATAAAAGAGTAAGATTTTCAGAAGGCATAATCCCAAAAGAGTTTATAGAATAACAGGGGGAATATGGAACAAGAGATATGTTATATGAAAAGGAGGTATGATTTATGTGGGAAAATACAGAATTAACAAAAAAGAGCTTATGAACTTTTTGATGACGGGATAATAGATACCTTTGAAGTAGGAACATTTAAGGGAGTGCAACAAATTCATCATTATATATTTCAAGATGTATTTGATTGTGCAAGAAAAATAAGGACAGTTAATTTATCAAAAGGTAATTTTCGTTTTGCTCCTGTTGGATTTTTAGAATCTAACCTGGAAGTTATTGAAAAGATGCCAGGGTCCGATTTTGATAGTATTATTGAAAAATATGTAGAAATGAATGTTGCACATCCTTTTAGGGAAGGGAATGGTAGAAGCCAGTAAAATAAATATTCCATCAGAAAACTATAGGAAACAAGCAAGAAACATTGCATAATGCTGCTAAGTCCATTGAGCAGAGAATTGAAGGTTTGGGGGAAATAAAAGCTCTAGAAAACGTCAGCGCTATTCGTTTTAAACAGAGCAAGGCATTTGAACTTCATAATCCCTACCCTATTATTGGAGAAGAAGGGAATAGGAACTTTGGGGATAATGTGCTATTTAAAAAAGCCTCCTTCCAAATTCCTATCGGGGCAAATGTGGCACTAACTGGAGAAAATGGTACTGGAAAACAACTCTAATCGAAATGATATTAAACCATGAAGATGGTATATCAATATCCCCTAAGGCAGAAGTAGGCTAATTTTCCTAAAATGGGTATAAATATAACCATAATCGAAAGGTTATGGAATTTATACAGGAGGATTGTGATTACAATATTTCCAAAAACCGCTCATTACTCACTTCCATGGGAATTAAAGATGGGGATATTAACAAAAAACCATCTGTTTAAGTGGGGGCGAAATTATTAAATTAATGCTGGCCAAAAAGCTTATGGGTAGTTATAATATATTATTAATGGATGAACCAAGTAATTTTCTTGATATACCTAGCCTGGAGGCACTGGAAGTGTTAATGAAAGGGTATGCTGGAACGATAATTATTTTATTTTTAGTACTGATAAATTGTAAGTGGACCAATAAAAGGGACTATAGCTTTTGATATTAAAGGGGTGTATTAGTATGGTAGACAATGCTATTCAAATGGTAACAGAGAAATTATCTTCTTGGCCTTGCGTGAGAGGTATTATATTAGGGGTTCATGTGCAAGAGGCACCCATACAGAAGATTCTGATATAGATGTGGGAATTTATTACAATGCGTAATCATTTGACCTGATAGCGATTAATCAAATTGCTACAGAATTGAATGATGAAAGATGTGGAATTGGGAATGTAAAAGCCATTTTATAAAAGACTAGTTCAACAAATGGGACAGATTACTTAATAAATTATTAATTTTAGGAGAATGATAAATGAATGTAAAAACCTTTACTGCGATGACTGAGGCAGGCTTAGACAGAAAAGTAAATAATCTTTTAAATGGTAATTCTTTTGATGTCGTAGATATAAAGTATTCATCCTCAATTTTTTATATGTGGTAATGGTTATATACAGACAATCAAATAAAGAATAATAACTAAGCAATCAGGCGCAGTTGTGGAATTAGAGCTGCACATCAAACGGAGTGGATTGTGGTATTATAATTTGTTGTCTTGGGTGAATTTAAAGTAATCGAAATTGATTATCTGAAAGGAAGTGTAGAGTATATGAATCCAACTAGTTTAACGTTTGGAGTTTACCCATTAGGTGCGGTAGGTACACCTTCTGGGTTGGCTAAAGGACCTATTGATGATTTTGATAAGATTCAACTAGCTTTAAAGGATTTACAAGGGGATGCAAAAAGGGTAATTCCGAGAATGTACATTGTTTATACGAAAGAATGGGAATCTGAAATGTTATCCAATATAGCATTTTTTCGCGATGATAGTTTATTGGGAGACTTGTGTATAGTATTAGGTGATTGGACAAAGAAACAAGGGTCGGATATAGAACTTGATCATTGGCTTAATTTTATTAAAAAAGTAATAAACGATTTTGGCTCACATTTGGGCTCCCTTCAAATTACCAACGAACCTAATTTACCGTTTATGGAGGGGTCGAATCCGCATATTATTCAAGCATTGGTAGAAGGAGTGGTTGTAGCGAAAAAGCAAGCCCAAAAGCTTAAACTCCCAATTAATATTGGATTTGGTTCGGTACCAAGCGGTGATGCATCAGTTCCATACTTTTGGGAGAATCTCACTAAAGAAGGAAATGATAAATTTGTTAAATATGTTGATTTTATTGGACATAATTTTTATGTAGACGTGTTTGGTGAGCAAACTCTCGCTTTACAGGAAGTGCCTTCTGTCGTGGAACATACACTTCGTAGTTTAAGGGAAGTGGATCTCGTTAAGGCTGGTATACCAAATTCAGTTCCTATACGAATTACTGAAAACGGGTGGTCTACTGGGAAAAAGTCTATTTCTGATTTAGATAGGTCTTATGAACATCAATCAAAGGTACTCGAAACAGTGATACGTACAGTCTACAGTTTACGAAGTGAACTTAACATTTCACATTTCGAACTTTTCGGACTCCGGGATGCTAATAGTTCCATAGATGATCTATTCCATCAATTTGGGGTTATGCGAGATGATTACTCACCGAAACCAGCATACTACACATTCAAGCGATTAATACGGGAATTAGGGTAATTTAATGGAGTGAAGATATATGTACGGTAAAACAATAAAAAACAACAAGTTTTTCTTGTCCTTGACAATGGTCATTGTTTTAATTACCTCCATTGTAACAATTTTTCAATTTTTTCAACCTGAAGTATTGAACATACTTCGTCGTGACCCCGAAAGATTGGCATCTGGAGAGTGGTGGAGGATTATAACACCCTTACTTGTCCATTCCGATGGTTGGGGACAGTACATTTTCAATATAGTGTGTATTATAGTAATCGGGATTGAAGTTGAACGATTATATGGAAAAATTGATTTTCTTTTTCTTTATTTAGCGGGAGGTTTGATTGGCGAGATTGCAGGCTATGCATGGGAACCATATGGCGCTGGAGCATCAGTAGGTCTTTGTGGCCTATTAGGTGGATTATATATTATTACATTGATAAGTAGGAAAAAGGTAGCAAATCCACTTTCTCTCTTGTTAAGTCTTTATATTGTTGTTGGTCTTGTCAGTTTTGCAAGTGGAAGAATCTATGTATCAATAGGACTCTTCATTATGGTTGGGGTTCTTACAGGAATTATCATGAAAAGGAAAAATCCAGAAAAATTATTAGGCACCCTATCTAGTATAGGTGGTTTCATTGGTGTGATAACTCTGTTGGTGTTTCATGATATACATGGAGCAGCAATTCTGGGTGGATCTCTCACTGCCGTTATTCTCTTTTCCCTACAAAGGTGGTCGTGACTTAGCAACTTGAATACATACGTAAGATTCTACCAGTTTATGTTAATTGTTCAATAATAATTTAATTTAACAAAAGGGCGCGATTGTTGAAAAAAGGGATAGCATTTGCTACTCCTTTTTATTTGTGTGCCCAACATGGGCAACAACTTGATGGTAAAAGCTATTTGGTAGGAACCTTTAGCTAAAAGTAAATTTATCCACAGCGACATGGAATCTGAAGGAAACTAGAGGCAAAATCCCGAACTGGCGAACAGAAGCCACATCAGGGTGAAATAAAGTGGATGAGTTTACATAACAAAACAAAGTCCAATACTACCCGAACCTTATACAGTAAATGTGACGGTTACTTGTGAGGAAGGCCGTTGTTCTTATCTAGGGAGGTCTTATGGATATGAGAAAACAGAGTATGCACCATGGTTGAAACAAGATTTGTCATGATCGTGGGAGATTTCTCTATATATACAAGTAAGAGTTTGAAAGATTTTATTTATGAATGTAATAAAGGAAAAAATATTTTTTTCACATCTGATGTAGAGCAGGCTATTAAGAGACTAAGTATAGAGTGATTAAAGGGGCGAGATTTAATTGATGCACATTAGGATTAGAAGACCAACTGAAGATGACAAAGACCGATTAGTTAAATTTTTTAAAATTGTAGTGGTCGATACCTTTATCAAGGAAGGTATCGAAGAAATGGTAGAAGATTTAGAGGAAGAAATTGAATCTAAGAAGCAATATTTAGAAAATGATCTAAAGAGCAATGGAGAACTTAGATGTTTCCTAATAGCAGAATATGAGGGCTGTATAGTAGGTACAATAGAATATGGACCTGCCAGTGACCTAATTAATAGTTGTACACATGGAAAATATAAGAACCTTTATGAAATAGGTACAGTTTTTGTAAGACCAGATTACCAAGGACAGGGTATAGGTAATTTACTATTGAATGCTATGATTCAAGAATTACAATGTAAAGGAATCAAAGAGTTTTGTATGGATAGTGGATATTCCAATGCACAGAAAATATGGAGAAAAAGGTTTGGTGAACCTGAATATTTCCTAGAGAATTATTGGGCAGAGGGTCAACATCATCTAATCTGGAAAATTAAGATTTGAATATATCATGTAAAGATGAATTCCTATAAAAATCTCTACGAGTTATTAGTAATATGACAAGTTAAATGCGTTAAGGGATCAAATCTTCCTTGACAAATATAATAAAAACAAATATTATAATATGTAGTATTAATTAAAGGAGTTTTATCATATGAGGCATAGTATTTTTAAATAACTATTAATAAAATAGAACAAGTACATTTTCCATACTAGTTAATATTTGTATGGCTTGTTAATTGTACTTTTATTTAAAAATATTCTCATAATAATAAATTTATATTTTTATGTATTATAAGGCATTGACCAGATTAAAGATATAGCACGATTATGCTATATCGAATTGTATATGTCATATTTACTTTAAGCAGTTATATAAAAAATAAGTTCCCCTGTGAAGAGAGTATTTTATCACAGGGGATTTTTATATAATTGTGGAGGTATAAAATGAAAATTATTAATATAGGAATATTAGCCCATGTTGATGCAGGAAAAACAACTGTTACAGAAGGTTTATTATACAAAGGTGGGGCAATTAATAAGATTGGAAGAGTCCATAATGGTACAACGATAACGGACTCGATGGAACTTGAAAGAGATAGGGGGATAACTATACGAGCATCTACAGTTTCATTTAATTACAATGATACAAAGCTAAATATCATAGATACCCCTGGGCATATGGATTTTATAGCTGAAGTTGAACGAACACTGAGAGTATTAGATGGAGCTGTTTTAGTAATTTCAGCAAAAGAGGGAATACAAGTTCAAACGAAAGTGATTTTTAATACCTTAGTGAAATTAAATATTCCAACCCTTATATTTGTGAATAAAATAGATCGAAGGGGAGTATCTTTGGATGAAATATACACTCAAATACAGGATAAATTAACTTCTAATCTTGCAATAATGCAATCAGTTAGAATAAAAGATAAAGATGATTTTGAATTGACAAATATAAAGGATGATAAAGTAATTCAAAATCAAATATCCGAAAAATTGTTAGATATAAATAATGAGTTGGCAGAAAAATATATAAATGGAGATGTCATTACAGGAAAAGAATATAATGATGTATTTTTGGATGAGGTTAATAATTGCAATCTTTATCCTGTATTTCATGGTTCGGCTTTAAAAAATATTGGAATTGACGAGCTATTATTTGCTATTACAAACTATCTTCCTACTAATAGTTATAATACTGAAGACCTTTTATCAGCATATGTTTATAAGATTGATAGGGATGAAAAATCCCGAAAGATGACTTTTTTAAGAATATTTAGAGGTAGTATAAAAATACGTCAGGAAACTTTTATAAATGGTGGAGAAGAAGTTTTCAAGGTAAGAAACTTAGGATCAATTATAAATGGTGAAATTGTTAAGATGGATCAGGTTGGTAGTGGAGATATTGCCATCATTTTCAATGCTAATTCCTTGAAGATAGGAGATTATATTGGACATAAATATGATGAGGCGTTGGATACGGGGATAGCTCAACCATTATTAAGAGCCTCTATTAAGCCTTGTGATTTAAGTGAAAGAAGTAAACTGATAGAAGCGTTGTTTGAATTAACTGAAGAAGATCCATTTCTAGATTGTGAAATTAATGGAGATACTGGAGAAATCATATTGAAGCTATTTGGAAATATTCAAATGGAAGTAATAGAATCACTACTTAAAAGCAGATACAAAATAGATGCTAGATTTGGTGAACTGAAAACAATATATAAAGAACGACCTAAAAGAAACTCCAAAGCAGTAATCCATATAGAAGTTCCACCAAATCCTTATTGGGCATCTGTTGGATTGTCTATAGAACCACTACCAATAGGATTAGGATTATCGTATGAGACCACTGTGTCATATGGATATCTGAATAATTCATTTCAATATGCAGTAAGAGAAGCTGTAGAAAATGCTTGTAAAGAAGGACTTTATGGCTGGGAGATTACAGACTTAAAGGTAACTTTTGACTACGGATTATACTATAGTCCAGTAAGTACCCCCTCTGACTTTAGAAATTTAACACCATATGTATTTTGGGAAGCTCTTCGAAAAGCAGGAACTGAAATATTAGAACCTTATTTAAAATATACAGTTCAAGTTCCAAATGATTTCTGCGGAAGAGTTATGAGTGATCTCAGGAAGATGAGGGCTTCTATTGAAGATATAATAGGCAAGGGAGAAGAGACAACTTTAAGTGGAAGGATACCTGTTGATACATCGAAATCCTATCAGGCAGAATTACTTTCTTATTCAAATGGAAAGGGTATATTTATTACTGAGCCTTATGGGTATGATATATATAATGCTGAGCCGATAATTAATGATATTGTGAACGACAATAACGATAGTAACAAGGAAGGGTTAAGATATTTATTTCAGAAACAGGATAAAAATTGAGGCCTAGATATAAAATTTGAAATAGAATCGAGAAATCCTAGCTTAAAAATAGTTGGTGAGGATGCATACCTGTATCAATTAGAAAACTTGAATGGTAGTACATTACTAAAAAAATGAAATTGGTGATTTTCACTTCTGTATGATGGGAAAAATATAATTAAGATGACAGATTTAAAACGAGTATTTGAATCAATTGAATTTTATGAAGTAAAGACATATATTCAAAGTGGAAATGTTCTATTCAAATCAAATGAAGCGGGGGAATCCCTAAACGAAAATCATAAATCCTGTTTTATTAGTAAGTAAAAACGATGTTGTTTTAGTTGACTGTGGTTACCCTAATTTCTTATCCTTATTAGAAGATGAAATGAGATCAAAAGGAATAGACGCAGATTCATTGACAAAAGTACTGATTACACATCATGATGATGACCATATGGGGGCCATATATGAAATTAAAGAAAGACATCCACATATTAAGGTAGTTTCAAGTGAAATAGAGAGTAAGTATATTTCTGGGAAAGATAAATCTCTTAGATTGCTGCAAGCAGAGGAATTATTAAAAATAATGCCAAAAGAACAGCAACAATTTGGAATTGATTTCTGTGAAACATTAAGAAAAGTTAAACCTGTCAATGTAGATATAATAGTTAAAGATGGAGATAGTTTGGATTGGGCAGGAGGATGTCAGGTTATCTCCACTCCAGGTCATATTTCATTATTTTTAACAGAGACTAATTCCATTGTAACAGGTGATGCGGCAGTTGTAGAAAATGGTGAATTAGTAATTGCAAATCCGCAATTTGCACTTGACCTGAATATGGCTCAAGATTCGTTGAAAAAAATTATTTCAATGAATGCAGATAATTATTATTGCTTCACGGAGGAAGATTAGTTAGGTTCACAAAAGCAAGTAAATACAAATAATTTAAAGAGCATAGATGGCACAATGTCAAAGAATGCAATTACTGTAGTAACTGGAGTTACAGAATCGAGAAAGTTATCATATATGGGTATTGATTTTAGGCAAAAGTACGCAGATGGTATTTTTATTGACCTAAAAAAGATATATACAAGTGTTAGATAAACAGTTTTTAGTTATATAGGGATATTATATTAATAGTGAATTAGAAAGTCTTGATTTATAAAAGGGATTTATTAGATTTCTATAAAATGAGAATTAACCTTTTAAATAACTTTGAGTTTATTGGGGAAAGTATATAATATTATTATTAATTAAGCAATAATGAGTACCTTACAAATGTTATATAAATTGAGATAATTATAAATACTAAAATGACGAAGTTTAGGTCAAGAAAGAAGACCTTAAACTTCGTCATTTTATGTCTAATTTATTAAAGCTCTTCAAGCTTACTTATTCGGTATCTCCATACAGGGAGTGCAATTAGCCCAAAGACCATATACTTCAAGAAAAGACTTAACATATGATTCTGTGATAGAACAATATCTCCATTAAAAGTAAAACCATGAATAAATATTTGGATTACAGGACTCAGTAGTCCAATTGCAAAAGGGACGGCAACAGACACCCCTACAAATGCTATGAATAGGTTAAGAGCATTGCTAATCGTAGGGAAGGTATCGTTGATAAATAAAATTAAAAGTCCATACATAAGTATTGCAAGGATTCCAACACCTGCATTAAGAAGATATTGCAATTTACCATCAACAAGTTTTACTGATACATTGGGATGGAAGAAGTATATTGAGTAAAAAAATATAACAAAGAAATCAACTCCAAAAGCCAAGGTCTTAAAAGAAAATAAAGTAATATTTTTATAAAGTTTTACAAAGAGAATGGTTATGGTTAAACATATTCCTATAAATAATCCTATAAGCATATTGACCTCCTAAAATTGATATTTGTATTTCCTGTATCATCTTATAAATAAATTATACCACTTACTTGGGGCTGGCTGCCAGACCTAAATTTCAAATATTATAAAGTTTAATTTTTCCAAAAGAACTATTGCAATAATTTGGATTTAATATTATAATAGTAATCACCAACAAAGTGTTGGCGATTAGAAAGGGGGTAGAAAATGAGAACCAAAAGTCCCAAAAGAATGGAAGAAATAATTGACTATGTAAATCAATATACAAATCACTATAGGACTTCTCCTTCTACCAGAGAAATTGCAAAAGCTGTAAAAACTGATAATGGTACTGTATATCGTTATCTTGTGGAAATGAATGAAAAAGGTATGCTTGAATACAATGGCAAAGAAATTATTACACCAACAATTAAAAAGATGGAAACCGACATGATACAAGCGGCTGTCTTAGGATCTGTATCTTGTGGACTTCCCCTTTTGGAAGAAGAGCATATAGAAAGCTATGTATCTTTACCTGCAAAGTTTTTTGATAAGGGCGATTATTTTATCCTTAGAGCCAATGGAGATTCCATGATAGAGGCTGGGATAGAAGATGGTGACCTAGTAGTTATAAGAAAACAAGAAGAAGCTAATGAGGGTCAAATAGTTGTTGCTTTACTGGAAGATGGAACTACTACATTAAAAAGATTATATCTTGACCAAGGCAAAAAGTGTGTAAGACTTAAGCCAGAAAATAAGAATATGAAAGATATAGTGACAGCAAATTGTTCTATCCAAGGAATAGCTGTAAAAATTATGAAAGACCTAGTATAATTTCTAGGGTCAAAAATTGTTTAAAGGTTAGGGGTTGGTATTGGCCAGCCTCTAATAACAAACTTAGAAAAGAAGGATTAATGATGAGGAAAAAAATGATAGCCTTCTGTGGTACTTGGGTGTTAGATTAGTAAGTCATCTGTAGTTTTCTTTCCCCAATCCACTTAGAAGGCAATAAGAAAAGAAGGATTGCAGATGAAGAAAAAAAAGAAAAAATTTATTATAGTATGCCCATACTGTGGCAAGGAATTATGTAAAAGTGGTTTTACAAGTAGTTTTAGTGACATGGAAATCAAATGCTCTAGGTGTGGAGCAAATTTAGAAGTAGAAATTACAAATGGAATAATTACTTATCATCCAGATAAGAGATTATCCATGGTAGCTGAATGTTCAGCTGATTATGAAGATATAAAATAAGATACTTAAGTGAGTTTCTGTGCAATTTATATTTTGGCTATTGGACTAGGCTAGAACCTTTAGGAATAGGAATATAAATTAAAAATCTATAGGAGACTGAATTCGGCTAAAACCGTCAAGAGTTACATAGATAAAATATTTAATCTAGAATCAGAATCTAGATTGTAAAAAAGTTCTCCCTTAAATATTTTAGGCAAAATTGAATAGCTGAGATTTATACAGAGGTGTTGGACTGGGCTAGAACCCTTAGAAACAACAGTTATAAATCAAGAGTTTGTTGACTGGTCTGAACTGGACAAGAATCCTTAAGAGCCACGCAAAACGGAAGTTTTTATCTGAAAAGATAAATCTGTTTTGTGTGGCTCTTTTTTTGTACCCAAAATACTTTCGTTAATGCGCCGGCTCTGAAATTAAAAGAAAGAGCAGGTGCATATGAAAAGACGTTGGGAAACCTATATTGCTAGGTATCCATGATCTCCAATTTTAAAAATTCATTTTGATTTTAAAATTGGGGGGTTATGGAAAATGAAAGAAAATAAAAAAAATTATTATATATTCCTTGGAGATAGCAAGGTGGATGTATCTGAAAAAGTATATAAGGGATATTGGCAAGAAACCAATAGGGAGAATTATCTTAATAGGCTAGACAAGGAGAATAAATTAGGTTATTTCTCTGAGTTTATATCAGATAGAGCAGATAGGAGCATGGAAGAGAGGCTAATAGATAAAGCCGTTGACCTAGAGAAATTAGTAGCAGTGAAAATGCAAATAGAAGCACTTAATAAAGCCTTGGATAAATTAAGCCCAGAAGAAAGGGAAATTATTCAGGCTCTTTTTTTTGATGAGATACCCCAAAGGGAACTGGCGAAAACACTTAATATTAGCCAAGGGGCAGTCTTTAGGAGGAAAGAAAAAACCCTAGAGAAGTTAAAGGTCTTTTTAGAAGATTGGGGTGAAAAATAAAATCTTTTTTAAAAAAGCGAATCAAGAGGGTGGTTTTTTCACTGTTATATATAAGGGGCAAATACAGCCCCTTATATAAGAATAAAAAATTATATATTTTTGAACTTTGACAACTTAATAGACCAGGACAGGACATTATCCGTTTAAGGAGCCAGTATGAAACTACGTCATGACCATTCTGCTAAAGGTGACTTTGGTTTAAATGAATACCTACATAACGCTAAATGTATGGGATATAAGGATGAGAGCGAGAAATAGTTTGCTACAAAAAAGTATTGGCAAAACTTTTTGCAAAAATCTAGATGGTGATAATGATACTTCTATACGTTGTTGCTTCCCACCGAGAAAAGGGGAGAGGTGAAATTCCTATGAGCTGCCAAAGCACCTGTCAATGTCATAAAACTTAAAATAAAATATTAAGAAAGAAGAGGTAATTAAATGGAAAATATTAATAAGAAAAACCAAAACTCTTCTTCTGTTAATTATGGATATAAAGATGAACAATCAATGGGAGCGTATTTGGATCAAAAATTACAAGAGATTCCAGAAGATAAAAAGAATGTTTTTATAGAAGTAGGAAATGTTGTTGTTAATTGTTGTATAGGAAATACAAGGGTTAGCATGGATGATTTTGTATCAGATTTATGTAAGTTAGAATTAAGGATTTAAGGGCTGACAGATATATATAAGTGCGGTAAGATAAAAATATAAAGTTTCTGAAATCCTTAATAAATTGCACCCAAAATAATTTATTAAGGAGAGTGTAGAGATGAAAAAGATCGAGGCTTATATGTATCTTCGCTTATCAAGAGATGATGGAGATGAAGGAGAAAGTAATTCCATTGGTAATCAAAGGGAACTTATAAAAGGCTATGCTGATAAGGCTGGTTTTAAAATTGTCAAAGAATATATTGATGATGGATTTACAGGTTCAAACTTTGAAAGACCAAATTTTAAAAAGATGCTTAGTGACCTTGAAAAGAAAGCTAGCAAAACGATTATTGTAAAAGACCTTTCTAGATTTGGAAGAGATTATATTGAATCGGGAAAAATTCTTCAGAAGATTTTTCCACAAATGGGGGTTAGATTTATATCAGTTAATGATAACTATGATAGTGAAAATGCTGATGTAAATGACACACATCTTATTCTTCCTATAAAAAACTTTATCAATGATAGTTATTGCAGGGATATATCCATGAAAGTTAAAAGCTCTCAAAAGACTAAAAGACAGAGGGGAGAATTTATAGGGGCATTTGCTCCATATGGATATAGGAAAAGCACAAAAAAGAAAAATCATCTTATAGTTGATAGGAATGTAGCCTATGTTATTAGAAGAATTTTTGAGATGAAAGTAGAAGGATATTCTTCAAAGGCTATAGCAGATGAACTTAATAGGCTAGGTATTCAAACTCCACAAGCTTATAAGGAAAGTAATGGATCAAATTATGCTACAGGCTTTGCTAGTAATCAAAGTAAGTGGCAGGCTAAGATGATAAATAGGATTATTGAGAATAGGGTTTACCTTGGAGACTTAGAACAGGGGAAGAGAACCAAGCTTAATTATAAGTCTAATAGGGAAATAAAAGTTACCCAAGAAGAATGGGTTAGGGTTGAAGGAACTCATGAAGCTATAGTTACAGAAACAATGTTTAATGTAGCTAATAAGATGATGGGAAGAGATATTCTTAATAGGAAAACCAAACCTGATTTTTTAGCAGGGCTTCTTTATTGTGCAGATTGTGGAAATCAGCTAGTAAGAAGAAACCAAAAGACAAAAAATGGACAAACAATTTATTATATATGTGGCTTATACAATCGTGGTAAGGGTTGCTCAAGGCATAGTATTAAGGAAGAGGATATTTTATCTTCTTTGAATTACATCCTAAAACAACATATTAAATATCAAGAAGAACTATTTTTAAGAATTAGGCAAACTGATTTTAGTAAATCAGAATATGACCTTGATTTAGATGATCTACTTGCTGAAAAAAAGAAGTATGAAACCCTTAGACGTTCTCTTTATATGGACTTAGAAGATGAGCTTATAGATGAAGAGGAATTTCAATCCTTTAGGAAGAGCTACCAGTTTAAAATAAAAGAGATTGAACAGCAAATTATAAATAGAAGGAAAGCCTATAATGATTTAGAAGAGATACTTAATTCCAAAGAAAATTGGCTTACAGGCTTGGAAAAGTATAAAAATATAGAAAGTATTGATAGGCAGACACTAGCATTTTTTGTTGACCGTATATTGGTAGGGGAAAAGGATGAAGAAGGAAGACCAAGAATAACAGTATTCTTTAATGATATGGAAAAGTTAGATATATTAAAGAGAATATTAAAGAGAGCTAAGAAAACCAAGACTTCTAATCTTGCATCCTTCAATAGCATGGCTATAAAAGGACTATCCACTGAAAGGGAGGGGGTAGCTCTCTATGGCTAGAATATCAAGAAGAGATTTAATAAAAACAGAAGAAAAAGCGACTATTAATTCATCAAGAGTTGGAATCTATACAAGACTTTCGCAGGAAAGAACAGAAGAGTGGAGAAATAAATCATATTCTATAGAATCACAAGTGGAGATTTGCCAGGAGTATATTAATAAAGAAAATATGACCCTAGTTAAGGTTTATACAGATTATGAATATTCTGGAACTAATTTTGATAGGCCAGGTTATATTGAAATGATGAATGATGTTAGAAATGGCTTTATAAACTGCATTATAATTAGGGATTTATCAAGACTTGGTAGAGAACATCTTGAAATGGGAAGACTTGTAGATAAGGTATTTCCTTTCCTAGGAGTAAGATTTGTATCAGTAATAGACAAGATTGATACAGAAAAGGGAATTGATGCAAAACTATCTTTTGAAATCTTAATAAAAAACCTTATTAATGATATGTATGCCAAGGATATATCACATAAGATTAAAACCAGTAGGCAGGTTCATGCCAAACAGGGATTCTTTATAGGTTCAAATCCACCTTTTGGATATAAGGTAGTAAAAAAAGATGGAGGAAGAAAATTAGAGCCTGATGAAGTAAGCATGAAAATAGTCCAAAGAATCTTTAATATGTATGTAGATGGGGTTAATACACTTAAAATTGCTAAAGAACTTAATGAGGAAAACATCGCAACATCAAGTGCCTATAATAAAACAAGGTCTATTATACGAGAACCTGGACAACCACAATGGAGAAAAGGGACTATAGCTAATATGCTAAGACAGAGAGTCTATACAGGTTGCCTTGTTCAAGGAACTAAAGAAAATGTCCAAGGGAAAAAGTCCGGTCATTATAGGCAAAAACCTAAGGGTGAATGGATTGTTGTAGAAAATGCCCATGAAGCTATTATTTCAGAAGAAATGTTTAATATAGCCCAGGAGATACTTGATAATAATAAAGATAAATCGGAATTTAAAATAACAAGACATGATATGAAAAGAGATCCAATTAATAAATACAAAGGTGTAATTTTTGATGCAAATACGAACCTACTTTTAATTAGAAATGGAGTAAGAAGTAATAAGAAGAATGCCAACTTTTATTATTATAAGTTCACAAATGAAGAAAACAATGGTATTTTACTTGAAACTCCCTATATTTCTATAATGGAAAGTGACTTAGATAATCTAGTAATAAATAAGTTGAGAAATATACTCAGCATTGATGTAAGTGGAAAAGATTGCAGGGATAGAATTACTGATATATGCAAGATGAGAATTGAGATGGTAGAAAGAAATCGCCAGTCTATTTCTCTTAAGATTTCAAAACATAATTCAGACTTAAAAAGACTATATGAAAATTATAGTTTGGGAAAGATTGAGAAAGAAGACTATCTTGAAAAAAGAATATTAAATAGAAAAGACCTAGCCATCTATGAAAAGAGCCTAAGTGATCTTGACCTTGAAATACTTTCAATAGAAAGTCAAGCTGAGGAGGAGATAGGATTATTTGATAGCTTGTTTTCTAATAAAGATATTAAGCTAGATGAAAATATTGTTCAGAAATATATTGAACGTATTGATGTATATGATAATGAAAGTATAGAAATTAGTTTAAAAGGCTTTTTAGGTGGAAAGGAGATGAGGTCAAGTGAATAATATTGCTATTTATCTTAGAATATCCGTACTTGAAAAAGGAAATCTAGGGCATACAGAAGATACAATAAATTCTCAAAGGAATATTATTAAGAACTTTATCTTTAATGACCAAGAGCTTAAAAAGGCAAATATAGAAGAGTATATTGATGAGGGCTATAGTGGTAGCACTACTTCAAGACCTGGCTTGGATAAGCTTCTTTTAAAGGTAAAACAAGGAAAGATAAACTGTATCATTGTAAAGGATATGTCACGATTTATGAGAAATTATATAGAGATGGGAGATTATCTTGAAAATATCTTTCCTTTTATGGGGATCAGATTTATAGCAATTAATGATGGCTATGATAGTAGTAATGAAGTTCAAAATGGAACTGAATTAGATATCCAATTTAAAAATCTTCTTAATGACTATTATAGTAGGGATATTTCAGAAAAAATGACAACAGCTCTACTTGTAGCGAAAAAGCAAGGGAAGTACACATCTGGAGCTCCGCCATATGGTTATTTAAAAGATCCTGAGGATAATTATAAGCTTATAGTTGATGAAAAGGTTGCTGAGAATGTTAGATATATATTCCAACTTCTTCTTGAAGGACATAGCCTAAATGAAACAGCAAAAACTCTTAATAGTGAAGGTGTTATGACTGCAAGAGCAAGAAGGAAAGAGATTAAAGGCTATGATGCCTATGCAAATAGGTGGGAATCTACTGTGGAAGATACAATATGGTCTCACAGTATGGTTAGAAGAATAGCAAATAATGAAGCATATACGGGGACTTTTGTTTTTAATAAATCAAGAAAAAGTAAGCTTGATGGAGGTAAGGTTACTTATCATCCTAAAGAAGAATGGATAAGAGTTTATGATAATCACGAAGCCCTTATAAGCAAAGAAACCTTTGATGAAGCTAATAATATTATAAAGTCAAGAAAAAGGAATAAAATGTTTAAGTGGGGTGAACGCAAATATAAGAATAGTCCCTTAGCAACTTATGTAAGATGTAATAAATGTGGCTATAAAATCAGATTTGGCATTAGTTCTAATGGAAAAGAAATAGTAAGTATAAATCTTTATTGCTATCACTGTAGAATGCTTGAGCAGGAAGAAAAGCTACCTCATAATAAGGAATTAGAAAAAGAGGTATTTAAAATCCTTAAGGATAAGTTTCATACAGATAAGACGGAAAAGAAAAAGCTCCTTGATGAACAAAAAGAGCTTTATGACAGGAATGACCAACTATTAAAAAAGAAAAGGATAGAGTTTGAGAATTATAAGTTTGGTAAAATCTCAAGAGAAGATTTTATGGAAACAAAAAATCAGATACAAGAATCTGAGGAAGAAAATAAGGAACGTATAGGAGCAATAGACGAGGAACTTAAACAAGCAGGTAGCATAGACAGTCTAACTAAAGAAATTGTCGAGAAATATATTGATAAAATTTATATTTCAGGAAAAGGTATAGAAAGAATAGAATATCAATAGTACAATAGAAGGAGATCCATTATAGGGTCTCCTTAGTTATTGGTTTAAATAAAAAATTAGCTTAAGTGAATTTTATTAGATTAGCTAAAAGATGATTATAAAAAAGAACAGAAGTAGTGATTATAAAATCAAAATAAACAGGAGATGTAATAATCATGAGAAAAGGTTTAAAGGAAACATACGACTGGTATGAAAGTCGTGGAAAGCAGCTCATTGATAAATATACTAATGTAGGTGAGTATGTAAAAAAATATAATAAAGTAAATGGTACAAATGAAGTTTCAGGGGTTTATATGATATGTTTTAATAATCTTCCAATTGCTATAGGAGAAAGTAGCCAAATGGGTGTAAGGTTTATGGAGCATGTGAGGGCTTTAGAAGAAGATGGTAAGGAACTTTGGGGAGTAAACATAGAAGAAATTAAAGCTGGAAAAATAACCATCAAAATTGAAGTTTTAAAGACTGGTTTATTAAATGAAATAGATAGAAGAGATGCCGAGATTGGTGAGATAAATGAATATCAGCCAATTTTTCAAGTTGAATATGAAAAATATTATCCCAATGATAAAGCACAAAAGCAAAATGGAAGATGGCTATTAAGACATGAGATAAGGGAGGATCAGTATATTAAAAGAAAATATAGAAGAGAAAGAATTAAGGAGTTTTTAGATTTATAATTTACAAGTATTTTCTATCATACCCTTGACACGAGAGGGTACCGGCAAGACTGTAATATCAGCATTTGATTATAAAAGATTTGTGCAGGACAATCCTGGTTCTAAAAACAGGCTTCTTTTTGTTGCCCATAGAGAAGAAATTTTAAAGCAAAGTATATATTGCTTCAGAAGTGTATTGAGGAATAGAAATTTTGGTGATTTATGGGTCGGAAGATATGAACCATCGCAAATAGAACACCTTTTTATTTCAATACAAACTTTTAATTCCAAAGAGTTCACTGAAAATATTAAGGAAGATTACTACGACTATGTAATAATAGACGAATTTCACCATTCAGCAGCACCAAGTTATAGAAAATTATTAGAATACGTGGAACCTAAGATATTATTGGGAATGACAGCAACACCGGAACGTATGGACGGCAAAGACGTTACCGAGTTTTTTGATAATAAGATAGCAGCTGAAATTAGATTAGGAGAAGCGATTAATAGGAAAATACTCTGTCCATTTAAT